>JACZKN010000057.1 GCA_014859985.1 Candidatus Krumholzibacteriia bacterium
AGATGCTCGGCACATCTGCAGCGTCCGGTGCTCCGACTCGGTCAGCAGCGCCGCCGGCTCCAGCGCCCCCTGCCGCTCGATCCACACGTACTTGCGCCGTCCGACCAGCTCCTCGCTGATCGGCACCTCGTAGGCCAGGGAAATGTCGTCGATGAGCCGCAGCACCGTCTGCTTCGAGCACCCCAGGCTGCGGGCCAGTTCGGTCAGGCTGTACCGACGCCCGGTGAACAGCAGCTTGGCGAACAGCGAGATGAGCTTCTCGCCGTAGCTGCGGTCCGGGCTGTGGCGGGCGTTCCGGTTGGTACTGGTCACGCCGTCGAGCATGAGGCTTGTCCATTCCGCGGGACGGAATGGTACCATGGGTTGTTGTTGGGGATCAAGAGGTTTTGGGGTTTTTGCAGGGATATATTCTTTTGGCGGTTTGTGAGCTATTTTATCCGAGAACACCCCCCGCATGTGTGGGGCGATCGACTCTAGGACAGGTTCCGCTTCGCCCGCCCCGCGCCTTCTCCGTACCGCGGCCCCACGTACCACTCGGAGTCGCCCCCTTGTTGTACTTACATTCGGTGACCCGGCGGACCGGCCCGGGCCTGAACTCTTCTGTGTAACTGGGGTTGCTCATAGACTTCTCCTTGAGGCATAATATAGCCTAGGAAGTGTCTCGAGAACCCGGGGAAGCCCAAAGTCTCCGAGGCCGCGGACGTGACGGCAGGCGATAACTCAGGTACGACAATGTCGTCGTAATTCCTATAGCAGCACCGGAGACGAATTGCCAAAACATAAGACCCAAGATTGCAAACAGTGCGGTAGACCGTCTTTGGTCTTCCCTGAGGAACAATGTCGGAGCTGCAATGCGCCGGTAACCCTCCGCGCTCCCAATGTGCAGATCGCAAAGAGCGTCAAGAAAGACCTAGATAAGAGATATAGCCATTGCATGCGCAAGGCGAGAAAACTCGGGCGCGTGCGGGTATTCCGACGATTTGCAAAATACGCGTCTGAATCTCACGCGGTGCTTTGCATGAACATAAGTTTCGCCCATGAGATGGTTACCAATAGCAATTGGGTATATGTGCCGTACGGGGTTCTACGTGCGGCGCGTGCGCGACTGCCAATGCCGGAATACGCTGACCGTACGCGATCGGCAATTGACGGGGGCCTGTACGGGTCATTTTGCGATGGCCGGATTACCTATGCCGCCCTCAGCACAAACGGGTTTGGCACTGATTCATACGGGCCTGTCCATGTTCGATTAAACACGCGCACAATTGATTTTCGTGCAACTGTTTACGAGGGCAATACTTTCCGCAAGGAGCACTATCGAGAGCCGAGAGATATCGTCGGACGGCTCGCTAGTTGGGAGGACCGCGGCAGGCTGGCTGCCGTGAAAGCGATTGAAATGATATGTAATGATGACAACTTCGATTTCGAGAACGGCCTCTTGAGTCCAGGTCCCGATAAGATGAAAGATGAGTACATTGAGGTCCATATCTATGGCTCATTTGATTTGAATAGCGTGGACGGCGTGAGCTGCACGGTCGACTTTGCGCAAGCAAGACCAATCGAGCAGTTGATGGTCCAGGCAATTGAAGACTATGTAATAAGCCGAAATATCGAATGGAAGACAATATGAGCTATCTCTGGTATGATAGCGATAACTGCAAAGCGCTATATTGCGAGAACAAAAGCCTGTGGTGGGTCGAGGAGGGTGCCAGCCCCAAGCCGGTAGCCGTGTCACAAATCGACATTCAACGAGACCTCCTTGATGCGCCGGTCGTATTCATGCGTGAATTGGTTGAGGGCGATGCAGAAGCCGGCCAGCAAGTTCTCGCCCGTCGCCGGGAAGCAAGAGACGCATTAACAGCATGTATGATGGCCGTCGACAGTAAGCTCAGCACCACAGTTCGCAAAGATGCGGCGCGGTACGCGAATCATTCTCTTTGTAGCCCTCAGTTGGCTGCTGACGTTAAAGCGATGTTGGCGACCTACGCAATGCCCGACAGGTATCGTATAGAACTGCGGCTCCTACCTGAGCGCGTATGGATGCTCTTCAGTGACCTAAATCGCATACAGAATATCCTGCAGGTTGTATTGGGCCAAATCAATGACGATCTCCTTAACGGTGGAAGCGGAGATATTGGCCCAAGCGAACTCCAGCGACACTTGAAGTTGGGTACGATTGGGCGTATGGCGCAGGCAATACGATACAATGACGAGAAAATATTGTTCAATTGGAGCCAGACTCTTAAGAACGTTGAGATCATTAACGAAAATGAATATACTCGATTGCAGAACTGGTTCACTCGGAGCATACGAATGTGGACGGCGAGGAATAGTCATTTGCCCTTGCTTGAAGAGCATATAGACCAATCTATCGTTCGCTGTGCTAACTTGGAAGATAGGCGGAGGTGTTTGGCAGACGACCTCGTATCTGCAATTAGAAAATGCCCAGATCTAGATAACTGGGATGAAGTTCTGGTAATGACTGTAGCAACCTCCAAGTACCCCGAATGGGCTTTCTATAGTATCCCAGTGCTCTTTGCTGTCCTGCCATCCGCGAGTCCGCATAAGCGAGATGTTATGCTCTGGCGAGAATACTACGAAGTTGTAGAGGTGTACGCGCCTGGCGAAAGCACGCGACCATACTTGCATTCCGAGAGTTTTGTCATAGTTACGTATAGAGAAAAGGATTTTTTTGGTGTCGTAAAGGTATTGAAGACCCTGGACGCGATACGGCGGGAACTCGGTGTCCGCTCAGAACGTATGGTCTGGAATGCGATTGCCTCATTTTTAGCAAGTGAGTCCAGGCGGGCGCGCCGGGGTGGAGCGGTAGAGTTCGCTGACAAACTCAGAGAGATCGGAATCAGGAAGTTGGTTGGGGTCGCCGGGAATGATACCGCCGCCAATGCTTTTCCGTTTGCGAAGGCGGAAAGGTAAATGCACCTTTTTGAAAGGATCGTCTCTTTATGACGGAAGTGTCTGTTGTGAAGGACTCGCTACGGTATGATGCATTTGACCAATTACCTCTAATGCTAGAAGGTATATGCAGGATGAGCGGAGCTTCCGGGAGCATTGTATGGAAAGAGATACCACCGAGTCATCGGCGCCGAGAAGTGCCTGAGTACTTCGTTCTATCGGAGTGGTTTGAGAGCGCTAACGAGTCGAGATATCACCGATTAAGGGGGGAATCGGCCACCGGGCAAGCCATACAGAGTAACACTCTAACATTTATTCGTGATTTTCGGTCGGACAAACGCGTCGATTGGAGCGATCCATTCCTAAAGGTAGAGGGCGTTGCGCAAATGCTAGTAGTCCCAGTAACCTTCGTAAATGCCACATCTGCGGGTGCGGTAAATCTCTATTGGAATGAGAAGGTCAGAGCAGACGAAGCGAGATTCGGGAGCGTCGCCGAGATGGCAACGGCGATTCCGGAAGTGTATGAGGCAATTGCGAACCGTTGCGGGATGAAGATGCTTGACAATATCTATGCAGCAGTCCGATGTTTACATAGCAATCCAGGCCAGCAACCCCCGAGCCATCGAACGGCACGGCTGCAGTTGGGGGAGTGCTGTGATATTATAGCGCGCGTGACACGGGCTTATGAAGTGTCGGTTTTTTTGGAGGATCGGACAGCTACGCCGGGTTCGGCGGTTCTTCTGGCGAGTACGGAGAAGAATCGACAGTTGTTTAGGACCAAAGCGTATTCAGTTGATGGTGATCTCGCTTCCCTAACGGGAACGGTTCTGCAGACGCGTACAGCGACGAGGCATTTCGACCTGCGCGATCTCGGGAAGGGCGAATTGGAGGCTGAAAAGCGATGGTTGTGGTCGGATTCGCTCCGGATTGAGCGTCGCATGATGCGGGAATTGGGGATTCGCAAGCGGAGTTTGTTGCCTCCTATATCATGGATGGGAGTGCCGCTAGCGGCCGCGGGGAACACCATCGGAATCGTTAGAGTGTGCGGAGCCAAGTCGGCGCCGTACTTTTTTTCGGATGCCGAACTGAACCTTGTTCGGCGAGCAGCGCACGCAATCGGTGAAGCGTGGGCACAATACCTTGAATGGCAGAGGCTTATCGCCGATTATAGATCGCGACGTACTCTGGACGCGCACCTGGCAATCGCGAACAGAGACTTGGTCGTAGTGCCGGCGGCCGGGATACTCGATCGAAAAGAGATCTATCGACGACTTGTAGCTACTGCACTGAAATGTATTTCTGAAGCGCACGTTGCAGGCGTACGCTTGTTGGGTACCGGGGGAACAGAGTTGTATCCATTTGTATGGGAGACACTAGATAGTAAGGAGGCGAAAGCTGCGGGCATTGGATACTCTCAGGCCGGCATGGAGCGTCGCAACTCGCACGGAAGATCTTCCGGTCTCTATGCGCTGAAACACGGGAAGGCGAAAAGGACCTCGGGTGAGCAAGCTCGTCTAGGCGTAGAAGACAGGATGGTAACCGGGGCCGTACAGATCGTGTCCGCTCCGATATATTCGCTCAGCGCGCCAGTTGGGGTGGTAGATATTCTTGGTCGCGAGCGTGTTCCTTTGGGCCCTGGCACCGAAGCGGTGGCTGAATCGGTAGCGCAGACCGTGGGCTTGTACCATGCAATAGTCGATATACAGAGTCGACTTGCCACAAGTAGTAGAATACAGGCGCGTATAGTAGTGGACTTCGGTCATCAACTGAAGTCTCCTGTCGCTGCACTTTGTAGTTGGATAGAAGAATTGAAGTACGAAATTGACAAATACGAACTTGGGGAGCTCAAGAAGATACAGCAGATTTTGGCGGGAGTGGGAAACAAGGCCAGAAGCGTTTGCTTGGGCCTAAGGACTTTTGAGATACTGGAAAGGGGAGAGGTGTTGGTCCCAAAGATTGAGGAAATCCGCGAGTATGATCTAAAAGCATTGTTGATACAGGTCGCCATGGATAACCAGGTATTCGTTCGGAGGAAGAAGTCAGTTCGCATCTCTGTCGCGGATACAGGGTTGCGCTTTTTTCGGCGCAAGGGCCTATTGGCCGACATAGGATTGGTAACACAGGCGCTCCACAACATCGTTGACAATGCTGTTAAGTATTCAAAACCCGGGGCGCATATTGTCATAGACTGTGGAGTGACAAGATCCGACAGCCGATTTCTTAGCGTGCGAAATTTTGGGCGGGCGATACGTGGCAAGGATGTTCCAAATTGTATTAAGCGAGGCTGGCGTGGGGTTGCGGATGACGATCCAACCCACCCCGGGCAGGGTCTTGGATTGTGGATTGTCGACAATATTATGAAGGCACATTCGGGCAGCCTTGTTATTAATCCAACGACAAAAGAGGGCGAAACAGTTGTGCAATTGGTTTTTTCAGGGGAGAACGCGTTATGAAGATCCTAGTAGTTGAAGACGACCCTAGTCAGCACGAACTCATTGTACGCGTCTTGTGCCGCGAGTTTGACATGGCGGAAAGCGATATTGACGTGGAAGAGACAGAAGCCGACGCGAGGGAATATATTGACAATGTAAGCGAAGAGGGCTGCCCTGATCTATGTGTCGTCGATATTATGTTGAATCCGTGGTACGATGGCAGCGACGAAGAGGAGGATGGAGTTGCCGCAGACAATGCTAAGCTTATTGAACCTGAGATTTATTTAGGCGGCTTCTACGATGCGGGGCTTCGTGTGATACAGTCCATTCGCGCAAACCGAAGAATGCGTAATATTCCAGTTCTGGTCTATTCGGTAGTCGAGAATAGCAAGATTGAACCGGAAGTCGCAAAGCTCGTTAGTAGGTTTCGGTGCATAGACAAAATACACGGAAGTAGAGAATTTGTTCGAGCTGCGCGGGAGTTACTGCATCGATAGTATGTGCGGTTACGTGTGCTGACCGCGACTTGATCTGACAGCTACCCCTTCCGAGGCTCGCTTGTGTCCGGCTAGATCACAACTGCCAGACCACCCTCGCTACCGACATCGATCTTCGATTTCGCCGCCGGCAGGTTGTCCAGGAACGTGGCCATCGGGGTGCGCCCCTGGCAACGCTTGCCCTGGTGGGTTCGTCGAGTATTGTACTTTTCGATCCACGCGTCCAGATCGGCCTGCAGCGCTTCGAGCGTCGCGTAGATCCTCTTGCGGAACGCGACCTTGTAGAACTCGTCCAGACACGTCCTGTTGAACCGCTCGCAGATCCCGTTCGTCTGCGGGTGCTTGGCCTTCGTCTTCGTGTGGTCGATGTCGTTCAGCGCCAGGAACAACTGGTACTCGTGAGTGACCGGCTTGCCGCAGTACTCGGTTCCGCGATCCGTCAGGATCCGCAACAGCGGCACACCATGCTCGTCGAAGAACGGGATGACCTGGTCGTTCAGGATGTCGGCCGCGTTGATCGGATGCTTGCTCGTGTACAGCTTGCAGAAGCCCACGGCGCTGTAGGTGTCGATGAAGGTCTGCTGGTAGACCCGGCCAACGCCCTTCAGTGTGCCGACGTAGAACGTGTCCTGGGAGCCCAGGTAGCCGACGTGCTCGGTCTCGATCTCGCCCCAAGCCAGCTTCTCCTCCTTGGCCTTCTCCATGGCCCTCAACTGCGCCTCGGTGACCACCGCGCCCGTCTTGGCAACGTGTGCCTCGAGGGCCTTCAGGCGCTTGTCGAAGACCTCCAGGCCGTGCCGCAGCCACACCCCTCGGACCCCAGCCGCGGAAATGAAGATGCCCCGTTCCCGCAGCTCGTTCGAGGCCCGCTTCTGGCCCATAGAGGGGTCTTCGAGGGCCAGGTTCACGACCGCCGCCTCGACCTCCGAGTCGACCCTGTTGCGGAAGTTGGGTTTCCGCCGGCTCTTCTCGATCAGGGCGTCCATCCCGCCGGCGTCGTGGGCGTTCTTGACCCGGTAGAAAGTGTCCCGGCTGTAGCCCATCACCCGGCAGGCTTCGGAGACGTTCCCCAGGAACGACGCCAGTTCTAGCAATTCCATCTTGTTCTTGATAAGCTTCTGTTGGACGGTCATGGCGACTCCCTTTCATTCTGAGTTCGTGGTTGTTCTCAGAAAGGGTAGCCGTGATCGTCCTCCTTTTGAAGAACGATGTGTCAGATTAAGTCGGAGCTAATTCAACGCCTGGTGAACAGCAGCTTGGCGAACAGCGAGATGAGTGTCTCGCCGTAGCTGCGGTCCGTGCTGTGGCGGGCGTACCGGTTGGTTAGGTTGGACAAGGGCGTTACATAACGCTTGGGAGTGGCGAAGCGTCAAAAACAGACGCGAAGGCGGGGCGGTGGATTGGTGGCCGGTTGGTTGGCGGCGGCGTGGCTCAATCTTCGCCTGGATGCTCGCCCAGCGATGCGCGGCCGATCGCGGCCCGAGGCGACCAAGGGCCGCTCCCCCGAGAGGGGGATGGCCTCCCAATCGGTCGGCTCGGCGGGAATCATGGCCACACCTCGGTTATGTTGTTTTATGAAATGACCTTATGGTCAAGGCCGGGCCTGTGGAACCCGCTGAGCCAAGCGTGTGTCCCGCTCGAATTCCCGCCGCTCCCGAAGCCTCAAGGCAGCTCCGTGAGCTTGATGCTATAAATGCCGAACGTTGCCGGGTAGCTGAATGCCAATCCCTTCGGCGCCGTGAACCCCGGGTTGCGGGTTACGAGAAGCTTGTCCGAGTTGAGATAGAGCTTGAACACGTCCCCCTGCTTCTCGAGGGCAAGCGTGCATATCTTGTGCAAATAAGTTGTGGTCTTAATATTGGTATTGCCAATGTACCACGTCTGGGACCAAGTATTGACGCTCTTTTGGAGCGTGTATCCGAAATCCAGGCTCCCAGCCCGCCACCGGAATTTGGCACCTCGGACCCCTCTGCTGCCGCCATGGTCGATGATGTACTGGATCTCCAGCTTCCAGTTCTCAGGGAACACCAATTCCGGTATGGAGAATTCGTGGTTCTTTCCCTGGAAAGGAGCGAGAACATTCTTGCCGGGCAATTGTGTGCTTGGCTTGACATACAGGGTCGCCCCACCGGACCATCCCTCCGGAAACTGGCCTTCCTCCACGCTGGAGAAATCCTCGAAATAGTTATAACCACCTACTGAGCCCAGGCTTGAACCGCCGCCCGCAACGGTTGATGAGGGTCGTCGGGGTATGCGCCTCATCATCGAGGAGACTTGCTCGTCCTTGGGTAGGCTGACCGCCGCCACCGAAAATACGGATCCGGTTTCGGCCGAGATGAGTCGCGCGTTCACCCTGACCTGATCCCCCAGGTCAATGATCGAGCCGACCGCCACGGCATCAACTCCCAGGATCTTGCCCAGTTGCTTGACGGTAGCATCGTCTACAAGGCCCGACATTCCGAGATTGTGTTCGGCCAGGACTTCGTTCAGCTTCGACCGCTCGACGACCCTCAACCGCCCCGTCCGAAACAGACGCGTGATCATTTCCTCCGCCAGAAAGACACCGAGATCGGACACGCGATTGGACGAGTCCGTGAATTCCGTCACGGCGACCATCGACTTCCGTTGACCCTCCATACCTGTGACCATCTGCTCGGCCAGGCTCTCCAGGGCCTCGGTCAGGTTGGGCATGGCCCCTGCTGTCGGAGGCGGGTTGGCCGTATTGGCTGGTTTCGATTGGGATGCCCACCCGAGCGAATGAACGGCCATGAAGGCGACCAGGAGCAGCGAAATGAAATACCTCATGAGAGTCCTTTCACCAGCGTCAATAGTTTACTATGCAGCGCATTCGGAGATCAGCGCGCCTCCCTCCCGGGCTGCACCGGGATGTTGTGGAGCCGGTGCGTTGTCGGACCACCTGGGCAACTGCCGGATCTCGCTCAAGGCTTTGCCGCTCCGGGTCGCGGCAGCCGTCGACGCCGACCGGGCGGCCTATCTCTCCCCGGGAGCCGCCTCGACCGCGATCCGGTCCAGTTCGAAGGAATAGGGGTCGTGGAACACGATGCTCCTGGGGGTTTCCAGCGTCGGCACCCGCACCATCAGGACCCGGTTGCCGTCGATGGACAACTTGATCACCGGACCGGACTTCTCGATCTCGGCGCGGAACGGCAGGTCCTTCGGGATCGGCACCCTGGCGCCGCTGTCATTGAGGTTCGCGTAGCCGGGGTAGAGCGACACGGTGACGTCGCCGATCGTCCAGACCTGCATCCTGCCGCCTAGCCGCATGTTCGAGTTGTAGCTGTGCCGTCCCAGGAGCTTCACGTCGATCGTGACCTTCCAGTCCTCCGGAAACGCCAGGTCGGGGATGGTGAAACGGTACGGGCCCTTGCGGAACGGCTGCAGGATGCGGTGCCCGGTCCGGGTCCCGTCCTCGACGACGTGGACGCTCTCGCCACCCAGCCAGCCGTCCGGGATCATGCCGTCGCCGACCTCCGCGAACTCCTCCACGTAGGCCGCGGCCTGGTTCCTGGCGCCTCGTGCACCGGACGCGGCCTTCGCTCCGGCGGCCGCACCGGCCGTGAGGCCCCGCGCCATGAGGTTCGCCACACGCTCGTCCTTGGGCAGGGTGACCGCCGCCGCCGAGAAGACCGATCCCGTCTCCGTGGCGATCAGCCGCGAATTGACCCGGATCTCGTCGCCCAGGTCCGTGATCGTGCCGGTGGCGATGGCGTCGACGCCCAGCAGCTTGCCCAGCTGCTTGGCGGTCGATTCGTCGATCAGCCCGGTCGTCGCCAGTTCGTGCTCCGCCATGACCCGGTCGAGCATCTCCCGCTCGACGATTCCGAAACTGCCCGCGTTGTACAGCCTGGTCGTCATCTCCTCGGCGACGAACCCGCCGAACTCCGAGACGCTCCCGTCCAGGTCTTGGAACGGCGCAACGGCTATCTTGTTCGCTTGCTGCGACTTCAGGCCGGCGACGATCTTGTCCGCCAGCAACTGGAACCCCGCCTCGAGGGAATCCTCGGGCTTCGCGGACTCCGTCGGCGCCGCCTGCGCGGCCTTGTTGACCGGTGGATGCGAGGACGCACAGCCCGCCCAGAGGCCTGCGGCCGCGACGATGATCATGATCCTGGTGATCTTCATGTCCACTCCCGTCGGCTTCGGTCCGGGCCCCGACAACCGATCGGGGGCCGGACGGGTCTTCTCGGCGACGATCAGGCCGGCTCCGGGTCCACGAGCCGACCGCATCGATCTCACAGCGCAGGTCGCGCCCCTCCCCGCCCCTGGTGGATCTCCGGCGACGTCACCTGGCAGTCGATCTGGCCGGTCCATCACGTCCCAGATCGCCGCCGCCGGCACACGCGGCCAGGGTGAAGCCCGCGAGGAATGCGGCGGCGGCCAGCTTGGCGATCCTGTGCAGCACGGGCTCTCCAGACGCTTCTGGTGACGATCATCAGTCGTGGCGGAACTGTTCCGCGTCCACGGCGGTGAAGTCCGCGGCCCCGGGCAGGGCCCAGCGGAAGCCGCAGTAGGCGGGGCCCGTTATCTCGACCAGCTCGGCGCGGAAGGGCAGCCAGCCGGTCTCATCGAACGAGACGTCGACGGTGATCCACTGCTTCGCGGTATGCCCCCGGCGATCGTAGACTTTCTGGTCACCGATCCAGACGCGCAGGAAGTCGTCGTTCTTGAAGCCAAGCGTATATTGACCCGGTTGTCCGATCAGGATGTAGCCGGTCCAGCGGATTCCGAACCAGTCGGGATTGACCCGCGGTACCGGGCGGCCGTCGTAGCTGCAGTTGATTGTAGCGTCGATGCGCTCGAAGATCGGCCCTTCCATCGGGATGTCGGTGGTGTTCGGCGACAGATTGAAATAGTCGGCCACGAGACCGGCCGATTTCGGTTCGGCACCGGACCGGGTGCTGGAGCGGGAAACGGCGTCGGTATGGTCAACGGTGCGGTCCGGGCCGGCCAGCCGATGGGACATCAGGTTCACGACCCGCTCGTCCTTGGGCAGGGTGACCGCCGCCGCCGAGAAGACCGAGCCGGTCTCCGTCGCGATGAGGCGCGAGTTGATGCGCACCTGGCTGCCGAGATCGGTCACCGACCCCGCCGTGATGGCGTCCACGCCCAGCAGCTTGCCCAGTTCCTTGGCCGTCGCCTCGTCGAACAGGCCGGTCGTGGCCAGCTCGTGCTCCGCCATCACCTTCCTAAGCAGCTCCCGCTCCACGACGCGGAACGTGCCGGCCTGGTAGAGCCGCGTCGTCATCTCCTCCGCGATGAAGGCCCCGAACTCCGAGACGCTGCCGTCCAGGTTCGTGAACTGCACGACGGCGATCTCGGAGGCCTGCTTGGTCCGCAGGCCGGCGACGATCTGGTCCGCCAGGTGCTGGAATCCGCTTTCCAGGGCGTCCGCCGCCGCCAGGGGCGTGGGGTTCGTGTCGGTTTCGCGGGCGGCCGTCGCCGCCGGCGTCGCCGCACATCCGGCATGGAGCAAGGCGGAAACCATCAGGGCAATCGGTAGTATGGCTTTCATTCCGGCTCCTTTGTGCGTCCGCCAGATCCCGCTCATCGTTCCAGGAGGATTCCGCCCAGTTCCGCCCCCAGTTCGCCTTCGAGCGCGCCCCTGGCTTCCCGCAGGCACCGCTGCCGGGCCGCTTCCCGGGTCTTGTGGCCGGCCTTGTCGCGCCGGTCCAGGGCCGCGATTTCCGCGCCGTCCGCGGTGTCCTGGATCCGCAGTTCCAGCTCCCAGTTCTCGAAGACGAAAGCCGCCGACGGCGGCGCGGCGCTGGTCGCGTAGGCGAGATCGGCCTCGTAGCGCGCCGGGGCGTCGATCACCGTCAGGCCGGCCGTCAGCAGGGCCGCGCGCAGATCGCCCGCCAGTTCCGGCGGCGCCCGGCGGATCCGTACCGTGCACCGCTGCTTCGCGGCGGCCAGCCACTGCTCCGCCCGCGGCGCCAGGCTCCCGTCGACTTCCCCCGCGCGCCCGTTGCTGACCACGCGCAGCTGGGCGCACAACCGCTCGTATTCCCGGATACCGTCCCGGGCCCGGCTCGCCGCGCCGAGATCGCGCAGCGGGTCGGGATAGCAGCCGTCGCAGTCCAGCAGTTCGTTGATTCGGGTCAGGCAGGCCTGCAGGTCCGCGCCGATGGTCTGCTCCGCCTCGCGCCGGTCGAGATAGACCAGGGCGTGGTGCAGGCCCGTCGCCGGGTCGAACCACGTGCCGCCGACCACGACGTTGGCCAACACCTCGTCGCTCTCGACCTTCGTCGCCCGGCGGGTGCGCGTCTCCCTGTCGAAGCCGTCGCCCGCGTCGCCGAAGGACTCGGACACATCGTCGATGACCGTCGACACCGAGCGGATGCGCGCCCGGAACCCCGCGGCCAGATCCGCCCGCGCAGCTTCGGCAGCCAGATCCGCCGATGGTCCG
This sequence comes from Candidatus Krumholzibacteriia bacterium, assembly GCA_014859985.1. Taxonomy (GTDB): domain Bacteria; phylum Krumholzibacteriota; class Krumholzibacteriia; order LZORAL124-64-63; family LZORAL124-64-63; genus JACZKN01. Next base: position 12,270 of record JACZKN010000057.1, read on the forward strand.
CGGCCCGCACCGACGATGTACACGTCCGGTGCGTAGACGGCAGTCGGCTCATCGACCCAGGCCGGAGGCGCGGCCTCGGTACCGGCGCGTGCGCAGAGCGCGCAGAAGGCGATCGCGATCCCGGCTAGACCTGCCCGACAGGCCCGCCGCCCGGCCCTCATCCGCCGATCTCCTTGTACGCCTTGGTATTCTCAAGCCGGGCCCGCAGCGCCTCGTCATCCCCGATACCCTTGATCACGGCTGCGTTGACGCCCGCTACGGGCAGCTCGACCAAAACGAACGCCCGCCAGAGCTCCCCCTCGCGGACCATGTGCTTGTCCTTGATCCGCGAGCCCACCAGGGTCTGCTCGACCTTGTTGTTGACGGCGGACTTGTACTTGGTGGCCAGTTCGCTGTCGGCGAGGAACCCCGTCTCCTCGTCGAACTTGCTTGCGATCGCCCGCAGCCTGAGCTCGAGCTGATTGCCGAGTTCCTTGCGGCCATCCATCGTCGCCTTGTCCACGGCGAGCTGGAAATCCCTGCTCGTCGACGTGGCCGTGGCGTAGAGGAACGTATCGTTGGAGGGGGTATTCCACCAGACCGGCGGCCGGACGTCATTCGCCTCGCGCTTCTCGAGCTCGACGGTCTTCGTGCCGGCACATCCGGCCAGCAACAGGGCTGCGACGAAAAGCACGATCGTTCCGGTGGTCCTCTTCATGGTCCGCTCCTTTGTCTCGGCTTGGGATCCGGGAGTCAGTTCTTCCATTCCTCGTAGAGCGCCGCACGTTTCAGCACGTTCGTGATGTAGTTCTTGGTCTCGGTGCTGGGCAGGTCCCGTTTCAGGGTCGCCAGCACCTCGTCAGGACTCATGGTGTTGATCCTGGCGATCGCCGGCTTCACCCGGGTGCCGCCGGTGAAGGCGCGGCTCACATTGCCGGCGCCGGTGTTGTAGGCGCAGATTGCGCAATAGAGGCGGCTTTGCAGATCGGCGATCCCGGCCAGATAGCGGTCCTTCACCAGGGACAGGTAGGCGCAGCCAAGCTCGATGTTGCGAGTGGGATCGTACAACTCGTCCACGGTCGGATTGGCGGCCCTGCCCGTCAGGAATTCAATCGCGTCCCGGCCGCCCGTGGACGGCACGAGCTGCATCAGGCCGAAAGCCACTCGGGACCGGGCCTTGGGATTGAAATCCGATTCGGTTTGGATCACCGCCAGGATCATGCGGGAGTCCAGGCCGTAGCGACCGGCGTAGCGGTGCACTGTGTCCAGGTACTCGGCGGCCTTCACCCGCAGGTGGTTCGGCACCAGCGGGATCGTCACCGACAGCTTGATGCGGGAGACCTTAGCCTCCGGCCCGGTCGGCACGGCCGCGACGGACGCGGACGCGACCACTTCCTGCGCAAACGCGTCGGCATTCTCCGGCGTGACCACCGAGCCGTCGCGGGCCGCCAGCAGCCCCGCCAGGACCGGTCGCGAACCCAGCGGCCGCGGCAGCTGGTTCAGAACGGGGTAGTCCATGGTCTTGCCCCGGTCCCGCGCAAGGTGCGCCACTGCCTCGCGCAGCCGGGACTGGCGTGTCGCGGCGTCGGCATCGACGGGCACGAGGACCTCGACCGTGGCCTCGCCGGCCGCGAAATCCACCGCCGATCGTGCCGTCTTGTCGTCGGAGTACTCGACCCAGTCCTTTCGGGTCGATCCGCGATAATCGCCCCAGTAGGACCGCACCTCGGCCTCGAAACTCGCAAAAGCCAAGGAATCGGCCCGCACCCAGGCCTCCCACTCGGCGTCCATGGCCGCAACGGCATCGGTAAACGCGTCTTCCTGCTCCTGCAGCGCGCGCTCGAACTCGTCGTCAAGACCCTCGGTCGGGGCTTGGGCCGCGGCCCCGGCCGCCAGGACCACCAGGAAGGCGGACAGCAACACGGCGTGTCCCGGGCAGAGCGCAAAAATATGTCGCACAGTCATTTGCCCCTTTTGTGATCCTCGGTGGCGGCAACTACCGTCCCGTCACAACTCCCGGAACGCCTGCCGGCCCGCCCGCAACGGAACCAGGGTCCTCGTCGCCGTAATCGCCCGGATCGAACGGCACTTCGGGTTCGCCGGACCGCCTGCGGTCCTTGAAGAGCGCCTCGTTCGCGGCATGGAACGCCAGCAGGTCCGCGACCCGGGCGGTCAGGAACGGATTGGGATTCTTCAACTCGGCCAGGGCCGCCGACGCGGTGGCGACCCGGTCGATGCCCAGTTCGGCCGCCTGGGCGGCGAACTCCTCCGGATCGGGCTGACCGTAGAAGTCGTCGATGCTGGCCAGGATGTTCAGCTTGATCAACGCCGCGCAGGCGGTGTCGACGTCCCTGGTCACCAGCAACCCGGCACGATCCGCCGAGATCTGGGCTTCCTTCTGCCACTCCAGGAGCTTGCCGCCGAGACCGCCCAGCAGCAGCTGCGACACGTTGTCCGGCAGCACGGAGTCGAACAGGGCGCGGGCCCCCTTCGTCACGTCCAGCAGGTACACGTGCCGGCACTGGATGTGGCCGATCTGCCGGGCTATGAGATAGCGCAGCTCCTCGGGCTTGAAGGCCCAGAGGAAGTCGTTGCCGATGATGAGGCTTGGACTTTCGTGATTCGTGACTTCGAAGCTGCGCTTGCCCGTCCAGCCGACATAGACCGTGGGCGCGGGCACCGGTCCGTCCGGGCCGCCGAGGGCCTTGCAGGCGTCGTGGATCATGCCATGGATTGCCGGGTACTGGTTGGGTCCGACCCGCACGTACTGGGTCAGCTTGACGCCGGGCGAATAGCGGCGCTTGTACTCCCGGTAGTAGAGCCCGGATGCCAGCTTCATGGCGCCGCTGTCGGTGACCCGCGCCAGGCTTTCGGTCAGCTCGCGACCCGTCGCGGTCTGGTACCAGCGCTCGGCCACCAGCTCCTCGAGCCGGATCTCGCGGCCGGCGCTGCCGGAAGGGGCCAGGATGAACTGCTTGTATTGATACGAGCCGAACGAGACCAGCAGCAGAAGCAGCGCGCCAGGTACAAGATAACGCCGACGCAGCAACCGCCTGGCGACGGTGCGTACGCGCGATTTCCCCGGATTGCCCTGCGTGGAATGCCCGGCGCCGCCTGGGTTCACTCCCCGCCCCCCTTAATTGCGGATCTCTCGCAGATATCTCTTGAGACTTGCTTTCAATTAAGAAGGTCGGATCATATTCGATTGGGGCGAGGTCCGTCAAGCTTGGCGGCGTGTTCCGGGCTCGGAGACCCTCTTGCCACAACCGATTGAGCCCCATCGCACAACCTGGTACCATGGACCCGGCCTCGACCGATCAGCTCAGCTTCCCCCCCGGAGCCCCCATGCGCTTTTGGTGGGTGAACCAGAACCAGACCTTCGCCCAGGAGCAGGCCGGCGGCTACCTCTGGTCGCCCAAGCGTGCGGCCAACAACCGCCGCAACCACTTCTACGACACCATGCGCGAGGTCCAGCCCGGCGACCTGGTCCTGTCGTTCCAGGGTGCCCACATCCGCGCCATCGGCGTGGCCCGCTCCTACTGCTACGAGAGCCCCAAGCCCCCGGAATTCGGCAGCGCCGGCCTGAACTGGGAACGCATCGGCTGGCGCGTGGAAGTAAGGTGGACCCGCCTGCGGAACCAGATCCGGCCGGCGGCGCACATCGCCGTCCTGCGGCCGACGCTTCCGCCACGCTATGCCCCGCTGCAGGCGGACAACGGCCGCGGCCTGCAGGGCGTCTACCTGACCGAGATCCCGACCCCGATGATGGCTACCCTCGCCGGCCTGATCGGCTACGAAGCCCGCGTCCTGATGGACGCCGCGCCGGCCCCCATGCCCGACCGCGTGGCCGAGCGCCCCGCCGCCGTCGAGGCGCTGAAGCAATCCTGGGAAGACCACCTCGAGGACGGCATCAAGCACGATGGGGCGATCCCCGACACCGACCGCGTCGCCCTTGTGCGCTCCCGGCGCGGCCAGGGCATCTACCGCGAAAGCGTCCTGCGGATCGAACGCGCCTGCCGCGTCACCCGCGTCGACAACCCCGAACACCTCATCGCCAGCCACTGCAAGCCCTGGCGCCACGCCTCCAACGACGAGCGCCTGGACGGCGAGAACGGCCTGATGCTCACCCCGTCCATCGACCACCTCTTCGACCGCGGCTTCATCTCCTTCGAGGACTCGGGGCGCCTGATCGTCTCCCCCGTGGCCGACCGGCCGGCCTTGCGGCGCATGGGCATCGAGACGGAGACCGCCGTCAACGTGGGGACGTTCTCGGCCGGGCAACGGCGCTATCTGGACTACCACCGGGACCAGATCTTCTTGGCGACGCGGTGACGCGTGCACTGCCGCAGCCCATGGTCATGTGGCGCCGGTCGTGACGACGTGTGCAATCTCGCCCTGCCCTTCACGTGAAGGGGCATTGAGGACACCTCGTGATCGACGTCGTGGGCACCCATGGCCCGGCCGCCGCCTTCGCCGATCGGGCCGTCGGCCCCGAGCGGGAGGGGCGCAAGGTCCCGGGCAAGGCCACGAAGAGGAGCGCGGAAGAAAAAGCGGGGGCGGAGGGCCCAAGACCCCGGCCCGCGCGGCCAACGATTCGGAATTCCCGAACGATTGCCCTCGGATCAAGTGCGTCCAATTTGTTTAAGAGTTTTTACCTGAAGCGCAGACGGCGTATAATTTCTTTTATAATATCATCTTGCGGCTCATGGAATCCCCGCCCCCCGCGACTTTACAAACTAAACAGCACTAAACACCCTGCGTTTAGTCCTGTCTAGTTTGTAAAGGTCGCGTTCTTGATTCACGCCGTGCATGACAATCATTCACGACTTGAATGATCCGCCGGCCACCCACCCCTTCTCCTGCAGCACATCGACAGCCAAGCCGATCTGCCGGGGCGTGAACCGACACTTGCGCTCGCTCCAGGCATGGGTGTGCCGGACGACGTCGGAGACATCCTTCGCCGGCTCGTGCTTCATCACCCAGTGGACCGATGACAGCAGTTCCAGGCCGAAAGAGGATTCGAACCCTTCAACCAGGTCGGCGACCCGATCGAAGCGGGCCTTGGTATCTCCGTGCTGGTCGAGGACGCTGGCTGCCTCCTCCGCTATCCCGGGAAGCAGTTCCAGCGGCTTGCCCGGATCGTCGCCGCCGTCGGCATACCCGCGGACCATATGACCCTCGATCGCCAACAGCACGTGCCGCAGGTTCTCAGCGTACGGGCCATAGGTGGCCTTCTGGAACCTCAACCGCAGGGGCTCTCCCGCTTCCTGCATGAAGTACATGAGCTTATGGACTTCCAGCAAAGTGACGAAAGGATCCAGGAGACCTGCCAGGTACCGCCGCATCAGCTCGACGAGGACTGCCCGGCCTGCTGTCATCGTGGGCCGCTTCGTGTTCATGGCCACGCTTGCCGCGACCGGGGCTGCGCTGGGTTCATAAACCGTGACGCTCACGTCATCGAGGACCGACAGGGCCGTAGCGATGCGCGGCCGCACATCCGACCAGTCCAACCCGCCCAACCCGGCGCCCAGTGGCGGGACCGCGACCGATCGGATCCCGTTGTCCCGGATCACGGCCACCAGGTCTTCCAACCCGGCCTCGATGTCGTCCAGTCGGCTCCTGCCGCGCCAATGACGCTTGGTCGGGAAATTGATGATGTACCGCGGCGGTGTCAGTTGCCCTGTCGCGAAGACGAACATGCTGCCGGGACTGACACGCTCCTGCCGGCACGCTTCGGCGTAGGCGGCGAAGTTTTCGGGAAACGCCCGCTTGAACTGCAGGGCAATCCCGCGTCCCATCACGCCGACGCAGTTGACGGTGTTCACCAGGGCTTCCGCCTCGTCCCGCAGGATATCGCCGCTCCTGTACTCGATCATGGGCGCAGCTCCCTAGTAGTACCACTCGGGCAGGACCGCGATGGGCGGGAGGTGGGCGGCCCCCGCGATCGCCTCCGCCGTCAATCTGGCGGTGGACGTGGAAAGCAAACCGATCCGCTCGATCAGGGTCCACGGAAGATCCCGCTCGACCAGGAACTCCGCTTGCTTCCCTTCCTTGACCGAGGGCGCGACTCCCCGGCCACTCCATTGCCTGGCCTGAACCGCCTGCCAGTCGATCTCGTGGAGCCGGGCCAGGTCACGGCGGTCCTCGAAATAGGTGGCCCCGGCGTTCGATAGCGTGAATGCCCATCTCCGGCCGACTGAGTCGGCCCACGCGACGACCGCCGCAAGGTCGCATTCCAGGTGGACAATCGGCTCCTGGCCCCCGCGGTACGTCAAATCCGGGTCGTTGCCGCGGTGAATCAAATATAGCATGACCGAACGCGGACAGAAATAGAAGGGGACGCAATCGCCGACGCGCAGGTCCGGGTGGCTCGTCAACCGCAACCTCGTGAGCCGTCTCTGCTTGATCCGGTCCAAGCCGATCGTCGTACCTGCCGCGTCACCCCGCACCATGTCGGCATCGCACTTCAGACAACCGGCGGTGACGATTGCCGGCAACTTGTCCACGTGGACGATATGGTACAGTTTCGGTTGGACCGGGATCGCTTGCTCCATGACCCCATCTTGCAGAATTCGTGCGACCGGATCAACGCCAAACCGTCCTAATCGCCGTTCCCCAACAGCTCCTCCCGCAACTCCGCCAGCCGCCGCAGCGCCTCTCCCGCACGCCCGCGCGGCACCAGCGGGCCGTCGGCACGCTCCCAGCGGTAGATCGTGGCGACCGACACGTCCAGGACGTCGGCCAGCTCCGCGACCTCCAGGCCGAAGTCGGCTCGTAGCCCCCGGATCAGGGCGCCGGTAGGCCGGAAGGCGCGCGCTCCTCGCGGCGATGGCGCTTCCGCAGGCTTCCTCCTGCTCCGCGGTGCTTTATTCGGCGCCGCCGGCTCTTCAGCCGGCGGAGCCACCGGCGCCAAATCCACCTCGATCCCGAAAATCCCCGCCAGATCCTCGTCCGCCAGCGCGGTCCCGTCGTCGGCGCTCGCCACCGGAACAACCAGCGCCCCCCCGCCCACCAGCTCCTGCGGCTCGATCCCCCGCAGCCGGAACAGCAGGTCCGGCTCCTCGTCCAGGCGCAGGCCGACCGCGGTGATCGCCGCCACCACGTGCTTGCACATCACCGCCCAGTCGGGGCAGGTGCACGTCAGCTCCAGGTCCTGCCCCCGGGGCATCAGGCCGTCGTTTGGATCGGTGACCTGGCCCATGACGGCGGCGTCCAGGCGGCCGGCCAGCAGCTCCAGCAGCGAGTCGATGCGCCCCGCGCAGGCGTCGCGGATCCGCCGGTGCCGCGCCGCGGGCAGGGGGGCCACCATGATCTCGACCTCGTACAGGTCCGTGCCCGCGACCAGGGCGACGATGCTGCCTTCGGTCAGCTCGAGGTGCAGGACCGCACCGTGCCGGACGTAGCTGCGGCCGCGCGCCAGACGGTTGCGGAAGTCGGCGAAGAGGTCGAAGTGCTCGCACCACCGGCGGCCCCAGACGCTGCGCGGGGCGGACTGCCCGGGAGCCACCGGGCGCAGGTCGCGGCCCGCCTTGCGCAGATCGCGCAGCATCTTCTCGTTGGCGGCGCGCCGTTCGGCGACCGTCTGCTGCCGCGGGAACCAGCCCCAGCGGCGGCTCACGACGCGGCCCTCGTCACGTCCAGACGCACCAGCTCCAGCAGCTCGTCGTCCGGCAGCTCGGTCAGCCGGACGCCATCGCCGCCGAGGACCTCGGCCGCCAGCTCCTGCTTGCTGCGGATCAGGGCGTCGATCTTCTCCTCCACCGTGCCGCGGGTCACGAACTTGTGCACCAGGACGTTGCGCACCTGCCCGATGCGGAAGGCGCGGTCGGTGGCCTGGTCCTCCACCGCGGGATTCCACCAGCGGTCGAAGTGGATCACGTGGCAGGCCTCGGTCAGGTTCAGGCCCGTGCCGCCGGCCTTCAGCGAGATCACGAAGAACGGCGGGCCGTCGGGCTGCTGGAAGTGCACCACCAGATCCTGCCGCCGCCGCACCGCCGTGCCGCCGTGCAGGGTCAGCCCCGGCCGCCCGTAGATCCGCGCCAGGTGGTCCTCCAGGGCGGGGATGATCTCGCGGTACTGGGTGAACACCAGCGCCTTCTCCTGGCGCGCGGCCAGCTCCGCGGCGATCTCTCCCAGGCGGGCGAACTTGCCGCTGCTGCGCGCGTCCCAGGCGCCGTCGCCCGTCAGCTGGCTCGGATGGTTGCACACCTGCTTCAGGCGCAGCAAGGCCTGCAGCACCAGGCCGCGCCGCTCGATGCCGGCCTCGGTCGAGGCCAGGCCGCGGGCCAGATTGTCCACGACGCCCTGATACAGCTTCACCTGCTCCCGGCCCAGGGTGCACCAGCTGACCACCTCCGTCTTCTCCGGCAGGTCAGCGATCACCCGCGGGTCCGTCTTCAGGCGCCGCAGGATGTACGGCCCCGCCAGCCGCCGCAGGGGCTCGAAGCTGCCGTCCGCCTCCAGCCCCTTCACGAAATCCCGGAACACCCGCGACGAGCCCAGCAGGCCGGGATTGAGGAAATCGAACAGCGCCCACAGATCGCCCAGGCTGTTCTCCACCGGCGTGCCCGTCAGCACCACCCGGGCCCCGGCGCGCAGGGACCGCACGGCCCGGCTCTGCTTGGTGTGGGGGTTTTTGACCGCCTGCGCCTCGTCCAGGATCGCCAGGCGCCAATTCTGCTGCGCCAACCACGCCTGGCGATGCGCCATGCCGTAAGTCGTGACGACCAGGTCATAGCCGGCCAGTTCGGCCTGCGGGGCCGCCGCCACCGCGTCCAGCCGCTCGCGCGGCGTCTCGGACGGGTGCAGGAACAACAGCTGCAGGTCCGGCGTGAAGCGCGCGGCCTCGGCCCGCCAGTTCCCCAGCAGCGACGCCGGCACCACCAGCAGCGCCGGCGGCTCGTCCCGGCGCCGGGGCGAGGCCGCCAGCAACGACAGCACCTGCAGGGTCTTGCCCAGTCCCATGTCGTCGGCCAGGCAGGCGCCCAACCCCAGGCCCGTCAAGAGATGCAGCCAGGCGACGCCATCGCGCTGGTAGGGGCGCAGCGTGGCCGCCAGATGCTCCGGCAGGTGCGGGCCGCCCTCGCCGGAAGGATCCCGCAGGCGGGCCAGCAGCTCCCGCAAGCCCTTGCCGGCGACGACCTCGGACCAGGCGCGCCGGGTCTGATCGGCATCGCCGCGCAGGTCGGGCGCGGCGCCGGCCAGCAGCCGCATCGCCTCCTGGAAGGAGAGCTCGCCGCCGGCCGCCTCGCCGATCCCCTCCCAGTGGGCCAACGCCTCCTGCAGGCGCTGCTGGTCCACCTCCACCCAGCGACCCTTCAGCAGCACCAGCCCGTCGCCGGCCCGGCGCAGGGCCGCCAACTCGGCGGCGTCGAGGCGCTCACCGCCCAGCACGACGTCAACCTTCAGCTCCATCAGCGACTCGGCCGTCAACAGGCCGCGACCGGCCCGGTCGACCGTCACCCGCACCGCCGCGCGGGGCCGCTCATGCCACCAGTCGGGGATCCGCACGATCAGACCGGCCTGCTCCAACTCCGGCAGCGAGCCCAGCAGCCGGTGGGCCTGGTCGGCCGTCCAGGCGGCGGGCCGGTAGATCCCCCCGCTGTCGACGAGCTCGCGCACCCAGGGCAGCAGCTCGGCCGCGGCCCGCACAGGCGTCAGGAGCTTGACCAGGGCGCCCCTGTCGTCCTGGGCGGCATAGCTTTCGAGGGCCTGCCGCAGGGGCACGTGCCGGTCCCGGCCCGCGGCCCCGAGCCCCGTCGTGTAGGTGGCCAGGAAGGCGAAGGGGTGCACCGCGCCGGTCTTGTTCTCGGCCAGGTGGAAGGTGACCCGGCCGACGCGGTGCCAGGCGGGCGCCTGCTCCGCGAGGAACGTCTCGAAGCCGCCGGCGGCCGCGACGGCCTCGCGCAGCCAGGAGTCCAGGTCCTGCCGGATCGCCGCGAGCCGCTCGGGCCCGAGGTACTCGCCCCCGGTCAGGGGTGGCGCCCGGTCCACCCAGCCTGCCAGGAACCCGGGGGCCGCGGCCGGCAGCTCCGGCGCCCCGCCGTCCGGTGCGGGCTGGTGGCAGAGGCGCGCCAGGTAGTCGCCGCCGAAGTCACGCCAGTAGCGGGCCGCCAGGGACAGCCCGTCCAGCCC
>JACZKN010000471.1 GCA_014859985.1 Candidatus Krumholzibacteriia bacterium
AGCCCGCCCCCCCGAGCCAGCCGTGGTACTTCGACGTCTTCGGCACGGCCGCCAACAACGTCTTCGTGGCCGGCAACCGGGGCGCCATGCAGCGCTGGGACGGCGCCGCCTGGACGCCCGTCGACCTGGGCACGCAGAACACCGTCACCACGATCTGGGGCCCCGGCGACGGGACCCTCTACCTGTGCGGGCACAAGGGCCTGGTCATGCGCAACCAGGGCACCGGCTGGACCCGCATGGAGAGCGGCACCACGAACGACCTGTACGGGCTGGGCAGCTACCAGGGCCAGATCCACGTGGTGGGCTACGCCGGCGCGGCCCGCCGTCTGTCCGGCGGCGCCTGGCAGAGCATTCCTCCGATCGCCGTGGTCCGCAACGCCCAGGCCGGTTTCGCGGCCAGCGACACGCTGGACCTGCGCCTGGACGTGGCCTCGCTGCTGACGGTCAACCACTACTTCCTGGGCGGCGCCTACCGGCTGTCCGGCTGGCGCGAGACGGACCTCGGCCGCACGAACACCGATGGCATGGTGTTGTCCGCCGACGTTCCCCCGCCGACCCTGCCGGCCTTCGACTGGGAACTCCGCCCGTATCGCGGCGACCAGTTGGCCGCCTCGGAGTGGGTCTACTGCACCACCTCCGACGACGTGACCCTGGCCAACAACTACATGGGTACGTCGGAGGGCTGGCTCTTCCAGCTCGTACCGGACGAGGACAATCCGGGGCGCCTGGTCTGGAGCAAGTTCAACACCCGCATGACCGGGGACCGCAATACCGGCATCCGCGACATGTGGCTGGTCGCCGGCGGCGATCTCTACATGGTCACCGACGGCGGCCGCATCGTGTACCGCTCGGCCGCCGGCGAGGTGCGCGTCCTCTACCGGCAACTCAGCAGCCTGGTGGGCATCTGGGGCGCGTCGCCGGCCGAGTTCTACGTGACCGGCTACATGGACCGGACGATCCTGCGCTGCAGCTACGACCCGGTGGCGGACGCCTTCACGTCCACCCCGGTCGTGCTCGCGTTCCCGGAGTAGGCCCGGCCTGCTGCGGTTTTCCCGGCCTCGGGCCGCGCCGGCGGCGCGGCCCGGCCACCCTCCCCGACCGGCCCGGTTCCCATCGGAACCGGGCTGACGTGCGCCGTCGACACCTTCAGGAGGTCATGACTTGATGTACCAGGGTCTTCGCCAGTGGTTCGTCCTCGGCGCCCTCGCCGCCATGCTGGCGGTCGCGGTCGCCGCCCCGGCCGCCGAGAGCTACACGCCCGATCCCAGCGCCCCCCGCGCCGCCGTGCCCGAGGGCTACCGCTGGCGTCCGGCGGACATCTTCCCGGACAAGGCCGCCTGGGAGGCCGAACTGGCCGCCGTCAGCGCGGACATCCCCAAGCTCAAGGCCTTCGAGGGCCGCCTCGGCGAGTCCGCGGCCATGCTGCTGGACGCCCAGGACGCCACCTACGCCACCATGCTGCGCCTGTACAAGGTCTACATCTACGCCCAGACCCTCTACGACGTGGACCAGGGCGACAACGAGCACCGCACCATGCAGGGCCGGGTGCAGGCCGTGTTCCCCTCCTTCGGCGAGGCCACCAGCTGGATGGAGCCGGAACTGCTCCAGATCGATCCGGCGGTGATCCGCAACTTCATGGCCGAGGAGCCGGAACTGGCGAAGTTCGGCTACTACTTCTCCGAGCTGTGGCGCCAGCAGGAGCACACCCTCTCAGGCCCGGAGGAGCGCCTGATGGCCCTGACGGGCAACATGCGCGCGACCGCGGGCGACGCCCACGAGGCCCTGCTGGGCGTGGACATGGAGTTCCCCGAGATCATCGGGCCCAAGGGCGAGCCGGTGCCGCTGACCGTCAGCGGCTTCTCCGCACTGCGGTCCAACGACAACTACCTGGTGCGCAAGCAGGCCGCCGACGCCTTCTTCGGCACCCTGCGCGGGTACGAGAACACCTTCGCCGTGCTGCTGGACGGGGTGGTCAAGAGCCACATCATGACCCGTGACGCCCGGGGCTACGAGTCCTGCCTCGAGGCGGCCCTCTCCCCGGACAACATCTCCACCGACGCCTACCGCATGCTGATCGGCACCATCCGGGAGAACCTGCCGCGCACCATGCACCGGTACGTCGAGCTGCGCCGCAAGGTCCTGGGCCTGGACGGCCCCTTGACCTTCCCCAACCTCTACAACGCCATGCTCGAGGGCGTGGAGCCCGAGTACACCTACGACGAAGCCCGCGCCCTGATCGCCGAGGGCCTCAAGCCCCTGGGCAGGGAGTACGTCGCCCTGCTGAAGGACGGCATGGACCCGGCGAGCGGCTGGATCGACGTCTATCCCAACGAGGACAAGCGCAGCGGCGCCTACAGCAACGGCGCCCTGGCGCGGGACGTCCATCCCTACGTGCTGCACAACTTCGACAACAGCCTCGACGCGGTCTCCACGACGGCCCACGAGTTCGGCCACGCGCTGCACTCGGTCTATTCCAGCCGCAGCCAGCCGCCGGTCTACGCGGGCTACACCACGTTCCTGGCCGAGGTGGCCTCGACCTGCAACGAGGCGCTGCTGACGAACCACCTGCTGGACCGGTACCGGAACGACGTGGACATGAAGCTGATGCTACTGAACCAGCGACTCGAGAGCATCCGCCTGACCATCTTCCGCCAGACCCTGTTCGCCGACTTCGAGCTGCGCTTCCACGAGCACGCCGAGGCCGGCAACCCCCTGACGGCGGAGTTCCTCAACGGCCTGTACGCGGACATGATCCGCGAGTACTACGGCCCGGGCTTCGCGCTGGCCCTGGACGACCCCTGCGAGTGGATGTTCATCCCCCACTTCTACTACGACTTCTACGTGTTCACCTACGCCACCGGCCTGACCAGCGGCCTCGCGCTGGCCGACGAGATCGACCGCAAGGGCGAGACGGCCGCCCGCCGCTACATCGACAACATGCTGAAGGCCGGCAGCTCGGCGCCCCCGCTGGACATCCTGCGCAACGCCGGCGTCGACCTCGAGACGGCGGCGCCCATCCAGGCGGCCATGGACATGTTCGCCGAGACGGTGGCCGAATTCGACAAGCTCTGGACGCAGAAGTACGGGAAGAAGGGCTAGGACGCGGCGCCCGCCGCGCGGTAACGGAAGCCGGGCCCCGCAAGGCCCGGCTTCCGCGTGCCGGGCGCGCCCGGAAGGCTGCGCCTGGGAGTTGGTAGGCCGCGCTGGACTCGAACCAGCTACCCTCTCCTTAAAAGGGAGATGCTCTACCTGATGAGCTAGCGGCCCACCCCGGAAACGCGGCGCGAAAGGGGATGCCGGCGTCGGCCCCGGAATATGGGCCCGACGCGGGGGGGTGTCAAGACGCGGTCAGGTGCCGACGCCCGTGGGGGTCCAGATCATCTGCTCCCGTTCCCGGCCCACGCTCACGCCCACGATCAGCGCCCCCAGTCCCGTCTCCAGGAACTCCAGGTACTTGCGCGCCGCGGCCGGCAGGTCGGTCAGGCGGCGGCAGCCCCCGGTGGGCTTCTCCCAGCCCGGGAAGTCGCGGTAGACGGGACGGCAGCGCGAGAGCACTTCCGCGAAGGAGGGGTACACCTCCAGCCGCTTCTCTTCGGTCTCGTAGGCCGTGGCCACGCGCACGGTCGGCTGGTTGTCCAGCACGTCGAGCTTGGTGATGATCACCCCGGTCAGGCCGTTGATGTCGGCGGCGTAGCGGCCGGCCACCAGGTCGAACCAGCCGCAGCGCCGGGCGCGGCCGGTGGTCGCGCCGTATTCGCCGCCGGCCTCGCGCAGGGCGTCGCCCTGCTCGCCCAGCAGCTCGCTGGGGAACGGGCCGTTGCCCACGCGGGTGCAGTAGGCCTTGTAGATGCCGTTGATCTCCCCCAGGCAGCGCGGCGGCAGCCCGGTGCCCGTCAGCGCGCCGCCGACGGTGCTGTTGCTGCTGGTCACGTAGGGGAAGGTGCCGTGGTCGATGTCCAGCATCGTGCCCTGGGCGCCTTCGAACAGGGCGGATTCGGTGCCCGCGCGCACCCCCCGCAGGACGTCGTAGGGATTGACCACCAGGGGGCCGAGGAAGCGGGCCAGCACCACCAGTTCCTCGGCGATGGTGCGGGCGGGCAGGGGCTCGGCCTGGTAGAAGTCGCTCAGCAGCTCGTTGGCCGCGAGGATCTTCTCGATGGCCTTGCGCTCCAGGTTGTCCGCCGGCAGCTTCAGGTCGCCCATGCGCAGGCCCGTGCGCTGGATCTTGTCCAGGTAGGCGGGGCCGATGCCGCGGCCGGTGGTGCCGATGCTCTTGCGCTTGAGCCGGGTCTCGCCCAGTTCGTCCATGCGGCGGTGGTAGGGCATCACCAGGTGGGCCGTCGACGCCACGAAGAGGCGTCCGCGCACGGCCAGGCCCTCCTCCTCCAGGGCCATGATCTCGTCGCGCAGCGCCCAGGGATCGATCACCATGCCGCCGCCCAGCAGGCAGCGCACGCCCTCGTGCAGCACGCCGGACGGCACCAGGTGCAGCACGTGCTTCTTGCCGCCGGTGTGGATGGTGTGCCCGGCGTTGGCCCCGCCCTGGTAGCGCAGCACCCAGTCGAGGCCCTCGCTGAGGGCGTCGACGATCTTGCCCTTGCCCTCGTCGCCCCACTGGCCGCCGATGATGACCCGATTGTCCACGATCGTCTCCCGTCCGGGGCGGCGCCCGGGCCCGCCCGTGAAACACGCAGAAGCGCCCCGGGCCGCCGGGGAGTTCCCGCCTGGGATCGCGCCCGGCTCAGCGCCCGTCGAACAGCGCCTTGAGCGCGGACCAGGTCCGCTCGTCCACCAGCCCGGGGCCGCACTCGTCGGCCACGCCGGGATTGCCGGCCTGCTCGGTCACGTTGCCGTCGGCCTGGCCGTTGCCGTCCACGTCACCGATCTCGGCGCCGTTGGTGCAGCCGTCCCCGTCGGAATCCAACTCGGCCAGGTCCGAGTCCCAGCGCCGCCCGTTGGCCAGGTAGTCCTCGCCGAAGCTGTTCAGCGGGGCGCTGCCGCCGGGTTGCTCCTGGGTGTGGCAGGCCAGGCACAGAAACGGCGCGGTGACCGGCAACCGGGCCATGTCGGCCTCGGTCGCGCCCGCCGGTCCTACCCACAGCACGGCCCCGGCGGTCGTCACGACGACCGCCACCGTCCACCGCCGCTGCAGGCTCGGTCGAGGCATGGTAACACCCTGGGCGGTCCGGGGCCGGGATCGCCGTCATGTCAAATTCCTGCCGGGCAGGCACTTGGCCTGCACCGGCAACCCATTATACCCCGCGCCGGGCCGTCAGGTCAATTCAGGCGCCGTCGGCGGCGGCGAGCAGGGCGTCGACCCAGGCGTGCATGCCGTCCGCCCCGGCACCCAGGCGGATCGAGGTCGGAAAGAAGGGCGTGTCCGCCGGGGCGTCGAGCGCGCCGATGATCTCCTGATAGCGCCCGCGGCGCCGATTCGTTCCCACCTTGTCGATCTTGGTCACGGCCAGGGCCCAGGGGTGGCCCGAGGCGCGGATCCAGCCGGCCACCTCCTTGTCGTCGGCGGTGGGCCGGTGGCGCACGTCCAGCAGCTGGAAGACCGCCAGGGGCCGGTCCTGGGCGGCCAGGAAGGCCTGGAACAGGCGGTGCCAGACCGCGCGCTGGGTCTTGCTGACCCGGGCGTAGCCGTAGCCCGGCAGGTCCACCAGGTAGTAGCGCCCGTCCACCAGGTAGTAGTTCAAGAGGCGCGTCTTGCCGGGCGTGCCGCTGGTGCGGGCCAGCGCCCGGCGCCCCAGGAAGAGGTTGATCAGCGACGACTTGCCGCAGTTGCTGCGCCCTATGAACGCGAACTCAGGCAGCACCGGCAGGGGCCGGCCGGCCAGGTCGGGCGCGCCGGTGACGTAGCGCACGTCCACGGTCAGGCCTTCTTGCGGCC
>JACZKN010000472.1 GCA_014859985.1 Candidatus Krumholzibacteriia bacterium
GGAGATGGTGATGCCCGGCGACAACGTCAAGATGAAGGTGGATCTGATCACGCCGATCGCCATGGAGGAGGGTCTGCGCTTCGCCATCCGCGAGGGCGGCCGCACCGTGGGCGCCGGCGTCGTGGCGAAGATCCTCGCCTAGGCAGCCAAGGAAACGGGAGCTCGAGCCATGCGCGACATCATCACCCTCGCCTGCAACGAATGCAAGCTGAGGAACTATACGACGAAGAAGAACAAGCGGCTCCATCCGGACCGGGTGACGTACAAGAAGTACTGCCCGAAGTGCAACAAGCACACGGATCACAAGGAGACCCGCTGAGGCAGAGCCGGGGCCGCCGCGGCGGCCCCGGCGACCGGTTTGCAGGGGTGTAGCTCAGTTGGTAGAGCATCGGTCTCCAAAACCGAGGGTCGCGGGTTCGAATCCTGCCGCCCCTGCCAGTCCGTTCATCGCCCGGTCCGCCGCGACGGCGGCCCGGGCGTAAGCAGGAAGGCGACCGGGACATGTTGGTGCGTTTCACCCATTACTTGCGGGAGACGTCCCAGGAGATGAAGCGGGTTTCCTGGCCCAACCGGGCCGAACTGAAGGAATCCACCATCGTCGTCCTGGTGACCGTCGCGGTGATCACCGTCCTGCTGTTCGCCGTGGACAAGATCCTCGACCTGGGGATCAAGCAGATCATCTCCCTGGCCTGAGTGGCCGTTGCGGGAGCGGAACGACGACGAGGGCCCCGGAGGTGGGACAGGTGTCCCATTTCTGGGGTATGTCTGCGTCGACGCGCGGACCTGACGATCGGAGCGTCTCTTGTTCGATAACGACGGCATGAACGACGAGCGGCGGGACCAGGAGCAGGGGCCCGGGGCGGACGACGCCGACTCGCTCTTCCTGGACCTGCCCGAGGAGGCCGAGCCCGAGGCCGAGGCCGACGGGCCGGAGCCGGCGCCCGCGCCGGCCACGGCAGGCGACGAGGACGACCTGCTCGCCGCAGTGCCCCTGACGTTGAGCGAGGACGAGCGCCGGCAGATCGAGCGCAAGGGCCAGATGCGCTGGTTCGTGATCCACGCCAACACCGGGCACGAGAACAAGGTCAAGCGGAACATCGAGATGGCCGTCAAGTCGAACCACATGGAGGAGTTCTTCGGCGAGGTGCTGGTGGCCACCCAGGAAGTGACGGAGATGAAGAACGGCAAGCGCTCCACCGTGAAGCGCAAGTTCTTCCCCAGCTACATCCTGGTCGAGATGGTGATGGACAAGGAGACGCACCACTTCATCAACAGCATCCCCGGGGTCACCCGCTTCATCGGCGGCACGCCGCTGAAGCCGGAGCCGATCTCGCGCGACGAGGTGGACCGCATCCTCGGCCGCATCTCGGCGCCGGAGGACGCGCGCGAGACCCTGGAGATCCCCTACCTGGTGGGCGACAGCGTCCAGGTCATGGACGGGCCGTTCACCGAGTGGGTAGGGGTCATCAACGAGATCAACCACGACAAGGGCAAGCTCAAGGTGATGATCTCGATTTTCGGTTCGGAGACTCCGGTGGAGCTGGACTTCCTGCAGGTGAAGCCGGTCTGATCCGCCGTTGTCCGCTGGTGTCCCGAGGGAAGTCTGGTCCCGGAGGATGCCGCCGCCTGCGCCGCCTCTCGGCGCGCGCGGCACGCCATAGATGGGGCCGGGACGACGCCCGGCCGCCGGACGCGGGATGTGGACTCCCCGCCGAAGGCGCCGATCGTCGCGACGGCAGTCCCCGATTGAAGGAGTAGAGTCGACATGGCCAAGAAAGTCATGACGCAGATCAAGCTGCAGATCAAGGCCGGCGTGGCCAATCCCGCCCCCCCGGTGGGACCCGCGCTCGGCCAGCATGGCCTGAACATCATGGAGTTCTGCAGCGCCTTCAACGAGCGGACCAAGGAACAGTTGGGTCTGGTGATCCCGGTGGTGATCACGGTCTTCCAGGACCGTAGTTTCTCCTTCATCACCAAGACCCCTCCGGCCTCGGTCCTGATCAGGAAGGCTGTCGGTCTGGAGTCGGGCAGCGCCACGCCCGGCAGGAGCACCGTCGGCACGATCTCCCGCGCCAAGCTCAAGGAGATCGCCGAAGTGAAGATGGTGGACCTGAATGCCGGCTCGCCCGAGGCCGCGATGAAGATCATCGCGGGCACGGCCAGGAGCATGGGGCTGGAGATCGTCTAGTCCGGCATCGGCTGCGAAAGCACG
The DNA here is from genome assembly GCA_014859985.1 of Candidatus Krumholzibacteriia bacterium. Taxonomy (GTDB): domain Bacteria; phylum Krumholzibacteriota; class Krumholzibacteriia; order LZORAL124-64-63; family LZORAL124-64-63; genus JACZKN01. Next base: position 2,213 of record JACZKN010000472.1, read on the forward strand.
GCGCCGGGTCCCGCGGGACCGACGGGCACCGGAGAGAGGGGCGCACGGCAGGGCCGGGCGGACCCCGATCGAACCCTCACAGTCCGGAGATCGTATGAAGCACGGAAAACACTACAGGAAAGCCAAGGCGCTCGTGGACAAGAACCAGGAGGTCGCCATCGGCGCCGCCCTGGCCACGCTCAGCGAGTTCCAGAAGGCCAAGTTCGACGAGACGGTGGACCTGGCGGTCCGGTTGAACGTCAATCCTCGCCACGCCGACCAGATGGTCCGCGGCACGGTGGTCCTGCCGAACGGGACGGGCAAGGCCGTCCGCGTGCTGGTGATCACCCGCGGTCCGAAGGAGCAGGAGGCCAGGGACGCCGGGGCCGACATGGTCGGCGCCGACGAGTACCTGCCGAAGATCAAGGACGGCTGGACGGACGTCGACGTCATCATCGCCACGCCCGACATGATGGGTGAGCTGGGCAAGCTGGGCAAGATCCTCGGTCCCCGCGGGCTCATGCCCAACCCCAAGGTCGGCACCGTCACCATGGACATCGCCAAGGCCGTGAAGGAAGCCAAGGCGGGCCGGATCGAGTACCGCGTCGACAAGGCCGGGATCATCCACGCCCCCGTCGGCAAGCGTTCCTTCAGCAACCAGGCGCTGCAGGAGAACACGGAAGCGCTCTTCCGCGAGCTCCTGCGCGTGAAGCCGGCCGCGGTGAAGGGGACCTACGTCAAGTCGGTGTTCATCTCCGGCACGATGACCCCGTCCATCCGCGTCGATGCGAACAGCCTGTCCTGACCGCGGCGGGCCAACCCGCCGGCCTGCGGGACCGGTGACATAGACAGCAAGGAGATGCCTCATGGCACGTCCAGAGAAGGAAGCCGAGGTCCTGGCCATCGCCGAAAGGCTCGAGCAGGCCCAGAGCGTCGTTCTGGCCAACTACTCGGGTCTGACGGTCGCACAGATGACCCAGTTCCGGCGCAACTGCAGGGCGAGATCGGTGGAGTGCCGCGTGGTGAAGAACCGCCTCGCGCGCATCGCCGCCGAGAAGGTGGGCGCCGGCGTCCTCAAGGACGCCCTCAAGGGCCCCACCGCCATCGTCTTCGGCGCCGAAAGCCAGGTCGAGCCCGCCAAGCTCGTGGTCGAGTTCGCCAAGGACAACGACCGCATGCAGATCAAGGGCGGGTACGTCGACGGCCAGATCCTCGACGCGAACCAGGTCGTGGCGCTGGCCAGGACCCCGAGCCGCGAGGAGCTGCTGTCCATGATGATGGGCAGCATCAGCTCGCCGGCGCGCGGTCTTGCGTGCACGGTCAACGGCGTGGCCGCCGCGCTGGCCCGCGTCGTCGATGCGGCCGCGAAGGCCAAGGCTGCGGCCTAGCCGCACGGAAATCGAGAGGCCGCGCCTCCCGCCGCGGGCGGGCCGGGCGCGGAAACCAGACAAAACACCGGGCGCCCCCGGGCCCCGGAGTGCAAGGAGAGACAGGAACATGTCCGAGATCAACCTGAGCGCGAACGCCGCCAAGGCCCTGGAGCTGATCGACACCCTCACCCTCCTGGAGGCCGCCGACCTGGTGAAGGCCATGGAGGAGAAGTACGGCGTCAGCGCCGCCGCCCCGGTGGCCATGGCCGCCGCCGCCCCCGCCGCGGCCGAGGAGGAGGCCAAGGACGAGTTCACCGTGGTCCTGACCGGCGTCGGCGACAAGAAGATCCAGGTCATCAAGGAGATCCGCGCGATCACCAGCCTGGGCCTGAAGGAAGCCAAGGAGCTCGTCGAGAGCGCCCCGACCAGCGTGAAGGAAGGCATCACGAAGGCCGAGGCCGAGCAGATCAAGGCCAAGCTCGAGGAAGTCGGCGCGATCATCGACCTGAAGTAGTGTCGTCGTCCGCGGGGCACCGGCCCCGCCAGCGGCCCGTCGCCGCCCCGCCCCTGGGCGGGGCGGCGGCCCGCCTGCGGCCCCGGGGCCGCGTGTCGTGCCAGTGCGGAGGCCCGGTCGGGCCCTGCGACCTTCTTTCCGAGGAAGTGGTCCAGTGAGAAAAATCCCCGTCGACAAGTTCACCGGACGCGCCAATTTCTCCAAGCTGCAGCGCGACGAGAAGATGCCCAACCTGCTCGCCGTGCAGCTCGAATCCTATAACGATTTCCTGCAGGTCGGTCGCAAGACCGAAGAGCGGACCATGCAGGGCATCGAAGGCGTATTCCAGACGATCTTCCCCATCGAGTCGACCCGTGGTCACCTGATCATGGAGTACATCAGCTACAAGACCGGCGAACCCAAGTACGGCATCGAGGAATGCCAGGAGCGCGGGCTCACCTACAGCGTCCCGCTGAAGGTCCGGCTGCGCCTGGTCGTCAAGGAGGAGCCCGAGGGGGCCACCGACCAGGAGATGATGATCCGCGACATCCAGGAGCAGGAGGTCTACCTGGGCGAGCTGCCGATGATCACGGACAAGGGCACCTTCCTGATCAACGGCGCCGAGCGCGTCATCGTGTCGCAGCTGCACCGTTCGCCCGGCGTCTTCTTCAGCGACGAGACGCACCCCAACGGGCGGCGCCTCTTCCGCGCGCGCATCATCCCCTACCGGGGCTCGTGGGTGGAGTTCACGACCGATATCAACAACCTCCTGTACGTCCACATCGACAGGAAGCGCAAGCAGCCGGCCACCATGCTCCTGCGGGCCCTCGGGTTCCAGAGCAGCGAGGAGATCATCTCCCTCTTCCACGAGGTCGAGACCGTCAAGATCCCCAAGGCGGGCACCAAGAAGCACCAGGCGCTGGAGGAGGGCCTCGAGGGCCGCATCCTCGCCGCCGAGGTCTTCCGCAACCCCGGCGACGAGAAGGCGCTGGCGCGGGCGGGCACGGTCATCGACGCCCTGCTGCGCGAGGCGCTGCTGGGCGGGACCATCGACGAGATCAAGCTGGTGGCCGAGGGCCAGGTCACGCTGAACGAGCCCAGCCTGATCCTCAACACCCTGCGCAAGGACCCGTCCCACAGCCAGGACGAGGCCCTGCGCCGCTTCTACAGCCTGCTGCGGCCCGGCGATCCCCCGAACGAGGAGGTCGCCCGCGCCCTGTTCGAGCGCCTGTTCTTCAACGAGAAGCGCTACGACCTGGCCGAGGTGGGCCGCTACAAGATGAACCGGCGCCTGGGCCTGGACGTTGATCCCAAGACCACGACCCTGACCCCGGCGGACTTCCTGGCCATCATCCGCGAGATGATCGGCCTGTTCCTGGGCCACAACGAGATCGACGACATCGACCATTTCGGCAACCGGCGCATCCGCTCGGTCGGCGAGCTGCTGGCCAACCAGTTCTCGGTGGGCCTGTCCCGCATGGCGCGCATCATCAAGGAGCGCATGAACCTCGCGGACAAGGAGAAGCCGCTCAGCCCGGCCGACCTGGTCAACGCGCGCACCGTTTCGGCGGTGATCCAGTCGTTCTTCGGCAGCAGCCAGCTGAGCCAGTTCATGGACCAGACCAACCCGCTGTCCGAGCTGACCCACAAGCGGCGCCTGAGCGCCCTGGGGCCGGGCGGCCTGCACCGCGACCGCGCGGGCTTCGAGGTCCGCGACGTCCACTACACCCACTACGGGCGCATGTGTCCGGTGGAGACGCCCGAAGGCCCGAACATCGGCCTGATCGCCAGCCTGGCGACCCACGCCCGCATCAACGCCTTCGGTTTCATCGAGTCGCCCTACCGGCGGGTGGAGAAGGGCGTCGTCACGCGGCGCACCGACTACCTGACCGCCGACGAGGAGGACTCGGTCACCATCGCCCAGGCCAACGCGCCGGTCGATCCCAAGGGCAACTTCCTGCGGCCGCGGGTCCTGGCCCGCTGGCGCGGCGAGTATCCCATGGCCAAGCCGGCCGAGATCGACTACATGGACGTTTCGCCCAAGCAGATCGTCTCGGCGGCGGCGTCGCTGATCCCCTTCCTGGAGCACGACGACGCCAACCGCGCCCTGATGGGTTCGAACATGATGTCGCAAGCCGTGCCGCTGCTGGTACCTGAAGTGCCGCTGGTTTCCACCGGCATGGAGAGCCACGCCGCCAAGGACTCGGGCCAGGTGATCCAGGCCGAGGAAGATGGCGAAGTCATCTCCGTCAGCGGCGATGAAGTGGTCATCAAGGGCAGCAAGAGCAAGAAGGACCGCGCCTACAAGCTGCGCAAATACCAGCGCTCAAACCAGAGCACCTGCATTGACCAGCGCCCGGCCGTAGTGAAGGGCCAGCGTGTGCGCAAGGGCGATGTGATCGCCGACTCTTCCTCCACTGTGGATGGCTTGCTGGCCCTCGGCCAGAACGCAGTGGTGGCCTTCCTCTCATGGGAGGGTGGCAACTTTGAAG
>JACZKN010000473.1 GCA_014859985.1 Candidatus Krumholzibacteriia bacterium
GGCCGGGGGCCGCCGGACCGTTCCGGCGGCCCCCGCTTTACGCCCGGCCCGGCCCATGCTAGGGTGCGGCCACGCGCCGCGGGGGCGCGGCTCGCAACGGGGGAAGGATCCCATGGCCAACCTGCACCCCCTCGACTGGACCGTCATCGCCCTCTACGCCGCGCTCACCGTCGGCCTGGGCCTGGCCTTCCGCCGGCGCGCCGGCGCCTCGACCGAGCAGTACTTCCTCTCGGGCCGCTCGCTGCCCTGGTGGGTGCTGGGCACGAGCATGGTCGCCACCACCTTCGCCGCCGACACGCCGCTGGCGGTCACCGGCTTCATCCGCAACCACGGCATCTGGTACAACTGGTTCGGCTGGCACTACGTCATGAGCCAGATGCTCGCGGTCTTCCTGTTCTCGCGCTTCTGGCGCCGCGCCGAGGTGCTGACGGACAACGAGCTGATCGAACTGCGCTACAGCGGCCGCCCGGCGGCCTTCCTGCGCGGCTTCAAGGCCGGCTACTTCGCCCTGCTCTACAACTTCATCGTGTTGGGGTGGGTGCTCAAGGGCATGGCCACCATCGCCGAGTCGGTGCTGGGCATCGACCCCTTCTGGGCGGTCGTCGGCGGCGCGGCGCTGGCCCTCAGCTACGCGCTGCTGGCGGGCTTCTGGGGCGTGGTGATCACCGACGTCATCCAGTTCGTCCTGGCCATGACCGGCTCGATCACGGTGGCGGTGCTCGCGGTGCGCAAGGTCGGCGGGATGGCGGAGCTGAAACAGCGGCTCGTGGATTCGCCCCTCTTCGACGCCAACACCCTGGCGCTGGTGCCGGGCGGCGGCCTGGGCTGGGACTCGGACCTGTTCCGCTTCCTGGTCTTCGTCTCGCTGATGTGGTGGGCCAGCCACAACGCCGACGGCGGGGGCTACCTGATCCAGCGCATGGCCGCCGCCCGCGACGAGCGCCACGCCCGCGCCGCCACGCTCTGGTTCGTGGTGGCCAACAACGCGCTGCGCTACTGGCCCTGGATCGCCACGGCGCTGGCCTCCCTGGTGATCGTGCCGGTGATGCCCGACGGCGCCAACGAGGAGGCCGCCTACCCCCTGGTCATGCTGCAGGTCCTGGGTCCGGGACTGCTGGGGCTGCTGCTGGTGAGCTTCTTCGCCGCCTTCATGTCCACGGTGGACACCCATCTGAACTGGGGCGCGAGCTACCTGGTCAACGACGTCTGGCGCCGTTTCCTGCGGCCCGCCGCCTCGGAGAAGGAGGCGGTGCTGGTGGCCAAGCTCTGCGTCGCGGGGATGACGGTCTGCGCCGTGTGGGTGGCCTTCTCCCTGACGAGCATCGGCCGCGCCTGGCTCTTCGTCTGGGCCTTGGGTGCCGGCATCGGCCCGGTGCTGATCCTGCGCTGGTTCTGGTGGCGGGTCAACGCCTGGAGCGAGATCGCCGCCCTGGCCGCCTCGGTGCTGCTGGCGGTGGGCTTCGAGGTCGCCGCCGCCGTGCAGAGCGGGGCGGACTACGAGCTGTTCGCCACGCCGCTGCGGGTGGGCGGCGTCGCGCTGGCGACCCACCACAAGGCGCTGGTGCTGGTGCCGGTGACGCTGGCGGTGTGGCTTGTGGTGACCTTCGCCACACCGCCGGTGGCGCCGGAGCGGCTGGAGTCCTTCTACCGGCGGGTCCGGCCCGGGGGCTGGTGGGGGCCGGTGGCGCGCCGGGCGCCGGAGGTCGTCTCCGCGGGCGTGGGCAGGGGTGTGCTGGCGACCTGGGCGGCGGGCTGCGCGGCGGTCTACGGCCTGCTGTTCGGGCTGGGC
>JACZKN010000474.1 GCA_014859985.1 Candidatus Krumholzibacteriia bacterium
CCGGCGCAGCACCGGTTCCGGCAGGCCCGCCAGGCGGGCGACGTGGATGCCGTAGCTCTTGTCGCTGCGGCCGGGGCTGACCGCGTGCATGAAGATGATGCGGCCCTCCCACTCCCGGACCTCGAGCTTGAGGTTCACCAGGCCCGGCTGGTCGCTCTCCAGCTCGGTCAGCTCGTGGTAGTGGGTGGCGAAGATCGAGCGCGGCCGGGGGCCCCCGTCGGCGCCCAGGAACTCGGTGATGGCCCAGGCCAGGGACAGGCCGTCGTAGGTGCTGGTGCCGCGGCCGATCTCGTCCAGGATCACCAGCGAGCGCCGGCTCATCTGGTGCAGGATGTGGGCGGTCTCGCTCATCTCCATGTAGAAGGTCGATTCGCCCCGCGCCAGGTTGTCGCTGGCGCCCACGCGGGTGAAGATGCGGTCGGCCACCCCCAGGCGCGCGCTCTGCGCGGGCACGAACCCGCCGGCCTGGGCCATCAGCGCGATCAGGGCCACCTGGCGCAGGTAGGTGGACTTGCCGCCCATGTTCGGGCCGGTCAGCAGCAGCACCTGGCGCCGGTCCCCGTCCAGCTCGGTGTCGTTGGGGATGAAGTCCCCGGCCAGCAGCTGCTCCACCACCGGGTGGCGCCCGCCGGCGATGGCGCAGACCAGGCTGTCGTCGCAGACGGGGCGGCAGTAGCGCTGCCGCTCGGCCACCGCGGCGTAGCCCAGCATGAGGTCGGCCTGGGCCAGCCGGCGGCCGGCGTCGTGGATCGGGCCCAGCTCCGCGGCCACCGCCGCCACCAGGTCGGCCAGGAGCGCCGCCTCCAGCCGGCCCGCCTCCTCCTCCGCCTCCAGGATGGTGCGTTCGGCCTCCTTCAACTGTTCGGTGTGGAAGCGGGCGGCATTGACCAGGGTCTGCTTCTGGGCGAAGCGGCCGGGGACCTTGTCCAGGTGCTTGTTGGTGACCTCGAAGTAGTACCCGAAGACCTTGTTGTAGCCCACCTTCAGGGAGGTGATGCCGGTGGCCTCCCGCTCGCGGGCCTGCAGGCCGGCCAGGAAGCCCTTGCTGTCGCGCAGCACCGCGCGGTACCGGTCCAGGTCAGGGTCGATGCCGTCGGCCACGAAGCCCCCCGTGCGGGCCGCCGCCGGGGCGTCCTCGCGGATCGCGCCCAGCAGGCGCGCCGCAAGCTCGTCCAACGAGAGCGCGGTGAAGTCGCCGACCTCGCCCAGCCAGCGGGCGACCGGGTGCTCCGGCTGACCCGCGGCGGCGGCGGCG
>JACZKN010000475.1 GCA_014859985.1 Candidatus Krumholzibacteriia bacterium
TTCCGCAGGGCCTGGACGCGCACGACCCGCGTCAGATCGCCGAGGCGGTCAGCGACGCCGGCATCGTGGGCCTCGGCGGGGCGGCCTTTCCCACGCACGTCAAGCTCCTCCGCAACGACGCCAAGCCCATCGACACGCTGCTGATCAACGGCTGCGAGTGCGAGCCGTACCTCACGAGCGACTACCGCGTGATGCTGGAGGCCCCCCAGCCGATCGTGACGGGAGCCCTGCTGGCCGGGCGGGCGGGCCGGCCGGGCGCGCCCTGGTTCGCCGAGGCCTTCGTCGAGGGGCGAGAGTTCAACCTGGCGCTTCTGGACGGACCGTCCGGGCCGGCGGTGCTGCCGCCGGCGGAGATCCTCTTTCCCGACTTCCCGCCCGACAAGCCGCGCATCGTGGGCTATGCTGCCAAGTGGGATCCCGACTCGTTCGAGTATGCCCACACGGTGCGGGCCTTCCCCACCGGTGCCGCGGACGGGCCGCTGCTGGCGGAGCTGGAGCGCCTGGCCCTGGCCTGCTGGGAGCTGTTCGGCCTGCGCGGCTGGGCCCGGGTCGATTTCCGCGTGGACGAGGCCGGCCGGCCGCTTATCCTGGAGGTCAACGCGAATCCCTGCCTCTCGCCGGACGCGGGCTATGCCGCCGCCCTCGACCGGGCCGGCCTCGCCTACGGCGAGGCGATGGACCGTATCCTGGCCACGGCCGGCTGAGCCGGCGCGCCGCAAGGAGGTGCCTCCGTGTTCCGCATCCGCCGCATCCACGACGACGCCCTGCCGGTCAACCGCGAGGCCATCCGCCAGGTCAAGGCCATCCTCCGCGAGCAGTTCGCCGAGGCGCCCAAGCGCGACATCGACGGGCTGATCCAGAAGCTGCGCGACCCCATGGCCCAGCGCTTCCGCGCGCTGCTCTACGTGGCGGAGCGGCGCGACGGGCAGGTCCAGGGCTTCGCCCTGGTGCTGCTGGAGCCGCAGCTGCGCATGGCGTTTTTGGACTACATCGCCTCGAGCGCGCGCCTCTCGAGCCGGGGCATCGGCGGCGCGCTGTACCAGCGGGTGCGCGACGAGGCGGCCGAGCTGGGGGTCCGCGCCCTGTTCTTCGAGTGCCTGCCCGACGAGCCCGGCGCGTGCAGGAACCCCGCGCTGCTGGCGGGCAACCGCGCCCGCCTGCGCTTCTACGAGGCCTACGGCGCCCGCCCGGTGCTGAACAACGAGTACGACGCGCCCCTGGACGAGGGCTCGGACTGCATGCCCATCCTGGTGATCGACGACCTGGGCAGCGGTCGGCCGCTGCGGCGCCGCTTCGTGCAGGCGGCCGTGCGGGCGATCCTCGAGCGCAAGTACGCCCACCTGTGCCCGCCCGCGTACGTGGAGAAGGTGGTCGGCTCCTTCGGGGACGACCCGGTGCTGCTGCGCGAGCCACGCTACGTGAAGGCCGAAAAGGTCGCCGTGCCGCCGCCGCCGCCGCCGGTTTCCTCCGAGCGCATCGCCCTGTTCGTCAACGACAAGCACGACATCCACCACATCAGCGACCGGGGCTACGTCGAGGCGCCGGTGCGGGTGGCGCGCATCATGGCGGAGCTGGACAAGACCACCCTGTTCGAGCGCCAGGCCGCCCGCACCCGCTCCCTCGAGCCGGTGCGGCAGGTGCACGCCCGGGACCTGGTGGCTTACATGCGCAGGATCTGCCTCGGCCTCCCGCCGGGGAAATCGGTCTACCCGTACGTGTTCCCGATCCGCAACCCGGACCGCCCGCCGTCGGACCTGGCGGTCACGGCGGGCTATTTCTGCATCGACACCTTCACGCCGCTGAACCGCAACGCCTTCCTGGCGGCGCGGGGTGCCGTGGAATGCGCGCTGGCCGGGGCCGAAGCGATCGCCAAGGGCAGGCGCCTGGCCTACGCCCTGGTGCGCCCCCCGGGTCACCACGCCGAGTACCGGGTCTTCGGCGGCTTCTGCTACTTCAACAACGCGGCCATCGCGGCGCACGACCTGGCGCGGCTGGGCCCGGTCGCGATCCTGGACCTGGACTACCACCACGGCAACGGCCAGCAGGAGATCTTCTACGCCCGCAGCGACGTGCTGACGGTCTCGATCCACGGCAACCCGCGCTTCGCCTACCCCTACTTCTCGGGCTTCGCCGACGAGCAGGGAGAGGGCGCGGGGCTGGGCTACAACCTGAACCTGCCCCTGCCCGAGAAGGTGGACGGACCGCGCTACCGCGAGGCCCTGGGCCAGGCCCTGCGCAGGGTCCGCAGCTTCCAGCCCGCGGTGCTGGTGGTGGCCCTGGGGCTGGACACGGCCACAGGCGACCCCACCGGCACCTGGAGCCTGACGGCCGACGACCTGCAGGAGAACGGGCGCCGCGTCGGCGCCCTCGGCCTACCGACCCTGGTGGTGCAGGAGGGCGGCTACCGCACCCGCACCCTGGGGCGCAACGCACGGGCCTTCTTCGAGGGCCTGCACAAGGGAGCACGCACGACATGACCACCCAGAGCGGAGACATCATCTTCCGGGAGGACGTCCGGCCGGGCGACGTGGCGGCCGTGCGCGGCGTGGTGGCCGCGACGGGTTTCTTCTCGGCGGACGAGGTGGCCATCGCGGCCGAGCTGGTGGCCGAGCGCCTGGAGAAGGGGCAGGAAAGCGGCTACGAGTTCATCTTCGCCGACCGCGGCGACGAGCTGCTGGGCTACTCCTGCTACGGCCCGATCCCCTGCAGCACCGTCAGCTGGGACCTGTACTGGATCGCCGTGGCGCCGTCCACCCAGGGCAGCGGGCTGGGTCGCCGCCTCTTGGCGTTGACCGAGGCGCGCATCGCCGCCGCCGGCGGCACCGCCTGCTACGCCGAGACCAGCGGCCGGCCCCAGTACGCGCCGACCCGGGCCTTCTACGAGCGCACGGGCTACGCCACCGGGGCCGTGTTCGCCGATTTCTACGGTCCGGGCGACGCCAAGCACGTGTTCGTCAAGCGCCTCGGCGCCCCGGGCGCTGGCCCAGCAGGCGGGCCGGCAGGTACAGGATGCCCTTGACCAGTTCGAGCACGGCCGTGACCGTGATCCCGACCAGGCGCAAGGGCAGCAGCAGCAGCCAGACCAGCGGGTAAAGCAGCAGCCCCAGCACGGCCAGCGGCCAGCACAGCACCAGCAGGATGCACCAGAGCAGGAACTTGATCATCTCGTCTCCTCGGTGGGGGCCCCGGCGGCGGTGGCGCCGCCGGCATGGTTACGGCGGAGGCACCGCACCGGTTGCCGGGCGATATCCGCCCAGCGGGGCGGATGTTCGGCGCGGACCTGGCGGCAACCGGCTGCCGACATTTGCGTATCTGACGGCATGGGTGAAGACGGGATAAGGCAGGAACAGGGTACCGGCGCCGCATCGCCGCCTGCGGGGGGACGCAGTCTGCTGGGCACCACGATCTCGCACTATCGCGTCCTGGCCAAGCTCGGCGGCGGTGCCATGGGCGTGGTCTATCGGGCGCTGGATCTGCGTCTCGGCCGCCAGGTGGCCCTGAAGTTCCTGCCGCCGGACCTGACGCGCGATCCGGACGCCCGCCGCCGCTTCATGGGCGAGGCGCGCACGGCCTCCTCCCTCGACCATCCCAACATCTGCACCATCTACGATATCGAGGAGACGCCCGAGGGGCAGATCTTCATCGTCATGGCCTGCTACGACGGCGAGACGCTCAAGCAGAAGCTGCAGCGGGGGCCCCTGGGCGCCGCCGAGGCCGTGCGCATCGCCAGGTCCGTCGCGGCGGGCCTGGAGCGGGCCCACGAACAGGGCCTGGTGCACCGGGACGTCAAGCCGGCCAACGTCTTCGTGACCAACGACGGGCTGGTCAAGGTCCTGGACTTCGGCGTGGCCAAGCTGGCGGGGCAGCCTACGCACTTCGGGGCGGGAGCCCGGGTCGGCACCCTCCACTACATGTCGCCGGAACAGGCGCGCGGCGAGGAGGCCGGGCCGCACAGCGATGTCTGGGCCGCGGGCGTGCTGCTGTACGAGATGATCACCGGGCGGTTGCCCTTCCCGGGGCACTACGCCGGCGCGGTGGTCTACGCGATCCTCAACGAGGACCCGCCCGCGCCTGCGGCCCTCGTCGACGGGGTGCCGTCCGGGGTGGATCTCGCGATCACCCGCGCGCTGGCCCGGGAACCGGCGCGGCGCTGCCCGTCCATGCGCGAGTTCGCGGACCTGCTGGCCGACACCGGCGAGGGCGCGCCGGTGCGGGTCGGCGAGCGCTCCATCGCCGTGCTGCCGCCCCTGAACCTCAGCCCCGAGGCGGCGCAGGACTATTTCTGCGACGGGATGGCCGATGAGATCATGAACGCCCTGGCGCGGGTGCCCGGCCTGAGGGTGGCCGCCCGCTCCTCGGCCTTCGCCTTCAAGGGCCGCCACGCCGATGCCCGCGACATCGGCCGCCTGTTGGGGGTCGAGACGCTGCTGGAGGGCAGCGTGCGCAAGAGCGGCGACGTGCTGCGCATCACCGTCCAGTTGATCGACGCGGTGCGCGGGCACCAGATCTGGTCGGGCCGCTACGACCGCGAGTTGGCCGACGTCTTCCGCATCCAGGAGGAGATCGCGTGCAGCGTGGTGCGCGCCCTGCAGGGCAAGCTGGGCGCGCCTGCCGGCGCAGGGCGACTGACGCGCCATGCCACCGCGGACGTGCGCGCCTACGACCTCTACCTGAAGGCGCGCGACCACTTCTACCAGTTGACCCGGCGTGGCCTGGAGATCGCCCGCGACATGTTCAAGCGCGCCGCCGAGGCGGATCCCGGCTTCGCCCTGGCCTGGGCCGGTGTGGCGGACGCCTGCAGCTTCCTGGTGATGTGGTACGACAAGAGCCCCGAGGTCCTGGCCGAGGCCTCGGCCATGAGCGCCCGCGCCGTCGAGATGGCGCCGCAACTGGCAGAGGCCCACGCGGCGCGCGGGCTGGCGCTGTCCCTGGGCAAGGACCACGAGGGCGCCGAGCGCGAATTCGCCCGCGCGGAGGAGCTGGACCCCGACCTGTTCGAGGCCTGGTACTTCCACGCCCGCGAGGCCACAAACCGCGGCGACCTCGCCCGGGCGGCCGAACTGTTCCGCCGGGCCAACGAGAAGCGCCCGGAGGATTTCCAGACGTTGTTCCTGGCTTCGCAGGCGTTGCGCGGCCTGGGGCGCGGCGACGAGGCGCGCGAACTGGCCCTGGCGGGCATCGCGACCGCAGAGCGGCACCTGGACCTCTATCCCGAGGACACCCGGGCCCTGTACCTCGGCGCTGCCGCGCTGGTCATCTACGGCGACCGCGAGCGGGGCCTGGCCTGGGCCCGCCTGGCGGCCAAACTGGACCCCGAGGACGAGGGCATGCTCTACCAGCTGGCCTGCATCCACGCCCTGGCGGGCGAGGCGGAACTGGCCCTCGACTACCTCGAGCGCTGGGAGCGGGAGGGTGCCCTGCCCCGCGAATGGCTGATCCACGACTCCGACCTGCAAGGGCTGCGCGGCCACCCGCGGTTCGTCGCCTTGCTGGCCCGGTTGGATTGATTCCGGCCGAATATGAGTGAATAACTCAAGTTTTGATAAATAATGCCGAACATGATCCCGAACCCCGCACCCCGGCCCCGGCAGGTGGTGCAGCAGACCGGCTTTCCGGGAAGGAGCCCCCGGCCGTGGGCCTGCGCATCAACACCAACGTCATGGCCCTGCAGGCGCAGCGGCACCTGCGCGAGCACACCCGGCGCGCGCACCAGGCCATGGAGCGCCTGGCCTCGGGCCTGCGCATCAACCGCGCCGGCGACGACCCGGCCGGCCTGGCCATCAGCGAAGGCCTGAAGGGGCGGATCCGGGCCCTGGAGGTGGCCGGGCGCAACGCCGCCGACGGCATCTCCCTGGTGCAGGTGGCCGAGGGCGGCCTGGACACGGTCGCGGAGATGTTGATCCGCATGAAGGAGCTGGCGGTGCAGGCCCGCAGCGGCGCCCTGGACGACACCCAGCGCAGCTACCTGGACCGGGAGTTCCAGGCGCTGAAGGAAGAGATCACCCGCATCGCCGGCGCCACCGAGTTCAACGGCAACCGCCTGCTGGACGGCAGTCTGGGCACGGTGACGCTGGGCGTCGGGAGCGGGACCGGAGGCAGCGGGCTGGTCACCGTCGGGCTGGGCTTCGACGCCTCGGCGGCCGGCCTGGGCCTGGGCGGGCTGGACATCCTGGCCGCCGGCGACCTGTCGGCCGGCGCCGCGCTGGCGGGGATCGACGCCGCCATCGACCAGGTCAGCGGCCACCGGGCGGGCCTGGGAGCCAGCCAGAACCGGCTCGAGTCGGTCATCCGCATGAACGCCAGCCTCGCCGAGAACCTGGCGGCCGCCAACAGCCGCATCCGCGACGCGGACGTCGCCGCCGAGCTGGCGGCCCTGACCAGCGCCCGGATCCTGCAGCAGGCCGCGGTCGCGGTGCTGGCCCAGGCGCAGCGGCAGCCGAACCTGGTGCTCTTCCTGCTGGACGCCTCGTCCCGGCGCCGCTAGGAGGCGCCGGGCGGTACTCAGGCCCCCGGCCCGTAGGCGATCGCCACCTTGTCGCCCGTGCGCTTGGCCTTGTACATCGCTTCGTCCGCCCGCGCCAGCAGGCCCGCGGCGGTGGTCGCGGCGTCGGGGTAGACGGCCATGCCGATGCTGGCGGTCACCCGCAGTTCCCGGCCCTTCCAGGCCACGGGGGAAGCCAGCAGCGCCCGGGCGTTCTCCAGGCGGGGGGCGAGCGTCGGCGGTGCTCCCTCGGGCCGGACGATCACGGCGAACTCGTCCCCGCCCACCCGCGCCACCAGGTCCACCTCCCGGAAGGCCGACTCCAGCCGCCGCGCCACCACCCGCAGCACCTCGTCCCCGGCCGCGTGGCCGTGGGCGTCGTTGACGGGCTTGAACCGGTCCAGGTCCAGGTAGACCAGGGCCAGGACGGCCCCGGCCGCGTGCGCCTCGCCCAGGCCGCGGTGCAGGGCCTGGTCGAAGGCGTGCCGGTTGGCCAGCCCCGTCAGGGGGTCGTGCAGGGCGGCGTCGGCGAAGCGGCGGCGCTCGGTCTCCAGCAGGCCCAGCAGGCGCAGCACCACGTTCTCGTACACCACCAGGCCGATCACCACGGCCACCGCCAGCATGGTCCAGTCCCACCAGGCGCGCAGGTGGGTGTCCGCCAGGATCGGCAGTTCGAGCGCGTGCAGGAGGCCGCTGGTGGCCAGGGCCGCCGCGGTCCAGGCCAGCCCGCCCCGCAGGCCCAGGGCCAGGAAGCCGTACAGGGGCACCAGCAGCATCCAGCTCAGCACCCGGTCCACCGCCGGTCCGGAGGCCTCCACGGCCACGACGGTCACCAGCAGGTAGACCCAGCCCACGAAGACGTTGCCGGCCAGCAGGAACGAGCCGGTGCGGCGGAAGAGCGACAGGCACAGCAGGTGCACCGCGACGGTGGTGCCGATCATCAGCCAGTTGAGCAGGCCGTGTTCCAGGGGCCAGGCGTGGCCCGTGAGGGCGCCGACGGTCCGGGTGGCGGCGAACATCAGCCCGTTGAAGATGAGCACGGCCACCAGGACCCGGGCGCGGAAGACGACCTCCGGCCGGGCGTCACGCACCGCCTGGGGAACGAACGGGTTGACCACGCGCGCGGTCCATGCGCGCCTGCGGCTGCGTTCCATCGCGCCCTCCCGCGCCCCCGGAACCGCGGGGGAGCGGGGCCATCGTCCTTCAGGAATCGCCCCCGGTCAAGACTCGACCGCGGGCACGGGCGCCGGCACGGACGCCGCCGCCCGCGGTCGAGTCTTGACCGGGGGCGATTCCTGAAGGA
>JACZKN010000476.1 GCA_014859985.1 Candidatus Krumholzibacteriia bacterium
GACCACGGCCGGCGGGCCCCACCGGCCCGCGTGCAGGCGCCGCGCCCAGGCGCGCAACCGGTCGCCGGCAGTCGGCGTGAAGCGCCAGAGCGGGCGCCATGACCCCGGCTCCCGTTCGCCGCTCCAGGCGCCGAACTCCGTGGTCACCACCGGCCGTCCTGCCACGGGGACCGCCAGGCCGACCGGCGGTTCCGCGGGCCCGATCCCTGCGGGCAGGTCCACCGGCGCCCAGACCGCCCCGCCGTCGCGGGAGACCAGCAGTTCGCTCTCGCCCAGGCACCAGACCTCCCCGCCCACCGGGGCGAAGGCCAGGGCCAGGGGGCGGTCGGGGGCCAGCAACAGGGGCAACTCGCGCCAGGTCGCCCCCCCGTCGCGGGATTCCTCCAGCAGGGACGTCGAGGCCCGCAGCAGCCGGGCCGGGTCGCCGGGGTCGGCGGCGACGGCGCGCGGCGCCAGGGCGCCGCGGCCGAACCACTCCGGGTGCAGCAGCGCCAGCCCCGTCACCACCATCAGGAACGCCCCGGCGGCCAGGGCCAGTCCCAGGTGGTGGTGGGCGTCGCTGACGCGCGAGCCCCGGCGCATCACGGCTGCCCTCCGTAGCGGGCGGCGGTCAGGAGCAGGGCCTTGCGCACGCCGGCGGCCAGGGCCCGGACCGAGAGGGTCGCGCCGCTGATCCCCACCACGTCCCGGTTCAGGCGCAGGGGGTCGCCGGTGTCGCGGCCGTGGAACTGCTTGAGGAAGCGCGGACGCCGCACGGCGTCGCCCCGGGACTCCCGGTAGACCATCACCAGCACCTGGCCCACCCGGCCGTCGGGGTCGACGCGCACGAGGAAGGTGATGGGCTTGAAGCGTCCCTTCTCTTCCAATACCAGCGCCCGGCCCAGGTCGCGGCCCCGCCGCGTGGCCCGGTGGAAGAGGAACTCCTGCTCGGGCAGGTGCCAGCCCAGGTCCGCCTCGAGAGCCGCGCGCTCGGCCGGGTCCGGACGCCAGGGCTCGCTCCACAGGGAATCGGCCCCCGCGAAGGTCCTGGCCAGGGCCTCGGCCTCGGTGAAGTAGACCTTCACGTGCTCGGGGCCGTCGGGGCTCTCGGCGGGGTCGTCCGCCCACGCGGCCGGAACGCCGGCCACCAGGGCCAGCGCTCCGACCAGGACCAGCAGCAAAGGACGCAGGTCCACTTCGTCCCCCTAGAAATAGGTGGCGAAGGAGAAGTAGAAGCGGCCCAGGGCGTCGCCGCGTTCCCCGGCCACGGGGGTCTGCCAGGTCCAGTTGTAGTCGGCGCGGAAGACCGTCTCCTCGGTGGGCCGGAAGTTGACCCCGAAGGTGACGCCCTCCTCGTCGTCGCCGTCGCGGTCGGTGTCGTAGTCGACCCGGTCGCCCCGGGCCACCAGGGTCACCACCGAGCCCTGCAGCAGCCGGTCGTGCAGCACGTGCCAGTTGGCCTGCAGGTACGCGCCGCGTTGGCTCTCGGCCGTGTCCGGCAGCCGGTCGCGGTCGATGTCCGCGTCCACCAGCGCGGCCTCGCCCTGGAACTCCAGGGCCCCGAAGGTCACCTTGGCGTCCAGCGCGCCGATGTTCAGGCGGTGGTCGCCGGCGTCGTCGTAGGCGCCGGTGTGCACCGAGAGGCCGAGGGTCGTGCCCAGGCGCGGGCTGTACCCCAGGCGGCCGACGAAGGCCTTGTCGTCGTTGTTGTCCTGCTTCTTGCTGCCGCGGCCCTCGCGCACCCGCAGCCGGCCGTCATCGTCGATGATGCTCCCGTTGAAGCCGTTGACGACGTAGGCCTCGTAGTCCAGTTCGCCCTCGTCGCCGGCGGCGAAGGCTCCGAAGAAGCCCATGCCCGACTCGCTGAGGGTCGACGGCAGGAGCTGCCGCGCCACCACCGGGCGGGCCGTCAGGTCGTTCAGGGGGCTGTCGTGCAGGACGTTGAAGCGGCCCAGGGGGCTCAGCAGCACGCCGCCGCGGAAGCTGAAGGCGTCGCTGAACCGGAAGTCCATCACCGCGAACTCGAGTTTGATCTCGCCGTCGTCGTTGCCCCCGTTCACGTCGCCCCCGTGCTCGAACTCGATCTCCGCCGAGACGGAGACCCGGTCGCTGACGTAGCCGGTGATGAAGGGGATGAAGCGGTACTGGTCGAAGGTGGAGGTCCCGTGCTCGGGGATCTCCAGTTCCATGTCCAGGTAGCCGCCGACGGACACGCCGCCCCCGGTGCCGGTCAGGTAGGGCTTGTCGTAGATGCCGCGGGCGGGGCGCGCCGCATCCTGGGCAGCGGCCGGCGCGGGCGGCAGCGCGAGGCAGGATGCGGCCAGAACCAGGACAATTGTTTTGTTTTGCAACAAGTTGAGCTCCTCCCGACCGGGACCTGCCGTGCAGGGTTTCCCGTGGCCTGCAGATTTATTTTCAAGATCTGAAAATGTTTTCGTCTGTCCGAAAAGTTTTCACAAGCAGAAATATGCTCGACCGAAAGGAAGATTCAAGCAGAAAGTGGGCGAAAATCCATTTTCACGCCGGCCTGCTCAGGCCAAGCTGAGGGTGACGGGGCAGTGGTCCGAACCGAACACCTCCGGACGGATGCCCGCGGCCTTCAGGCGGGGCCGCAGGGCCTGCGAGACCAGGAAGTAGTCGATGCGCCAGCCGATGTTCCGTTCGCGCACGCCCTTGCGGTTGCTCCACCAGGTGTAGTGGCCGCCCCCGGGCTCGAACTCGCGGAACGTGTCGACGAAGCCGGCGGCCAGCAGGCGGTCGAAGCCCGCGCGTTCCTGGTCGGTGAAGCCCGCGTTGCCCCGGTTGGGCCCGGGGTTGGCGAGGTCGATTTCCCGGTGCGAAACGTTCAGGTCGCCGCAGAAGATGACGGGCTTGCGCTTCTGCAGGGTGAGCAGGAACTTCAGGAATCCCGGGTCCCAGGTCCGCTGCCGGAACTCCAGGCGCGTCAGCTCCCGCTGCACGTTCGGCGTGTAGACCGTGACCACGAAGAAGTCGTCCAGTTCGGCGGTCAGCACCCGTCCCTCGGTGTCCAGGTCGGGGCTGCCCAGGCCGGGGAAGACCGCGCGCGGCGGGACGCGGGTCAGGATGGCCGTCCCCGAGTAGCCCGGGCGCAGGGCCGGATTCCAATGCATCGTCCAGCCGGGCAGGTCCAGGTCCACCTGGGTGGGCAGGGCCCGCACCTCCTGCAGGCAGACCAGGTCGGCGTCGGTTTCGGCCATGAACTCCCGGAAGCCCTTGCCGAGACAGGCCCGCAGGCCGTTGACGTTCCAGGAGACGAATTTCATGGTCGCTCCCCGGGCCGCCCCGTGGCGGCGGGCCGTTCGCCGTGGATGTGTTAAAATGATGTCAAAGCGCGGGCGCCGGATTGAACCGGTCCCGCGGGAAACCTATGTTCGACGGATCCCGCGCCCCGTACGGTCGCCAGGAGGGTCCGTCCATGCTGCAGCCCCTGGAGAACCCCGAAGTGCCCCGTGAGAGCGGCGAGACCGGACGTTTCATCAACCGCGAGCTCAGCCTCCTGGCCTTCCAGAAGCGCGTGCTCGACGAGGCCCGCGACCCGCGCCTGCCGCTGCTGGAGCGGGTCAAGTTCCTGGCGATCCTCGGCGCGAATCTGGACGAGTTCGCCATGGTGCGCATGGGCGGCCTCATTATGCAGAAGCGCGAGGGGGTCGTCGACCTTTCCCTGGACGGGCTCCTGCCGGCGGCCCAGCTGGCCCTGATCCGGCGCGACCTGGTCCGGCTGATGCTCGACGGCGTCGGCTTGTGGCGGCAGGAGCTGAAGCCCGCCCTGGCCACGGCCGGCATCCACGTCCTGGACTACGGGGAGCTGACCGACAAGCAGCGCAAGCAGGTGGACGAGCAGTTCCTGGAATCCATCTTCCCGGTGCTGACGCCCCAGGCCTTCGACCCGGGCCACCCCTTCCCCCACATCTCGAACCTGAGCCTGAACCTGGCGGTGATGGTGCGCCTGCCCTCGGGCGAGGAGCGCTTCGCCCGGGTCAAGGTGCCGTCGGCGCTGCCCCGGCTGCTGCCCATCAAGCGTTCATCCGGCGGCGAGCGCAAGGACGGGACCGTCCCCTACCACCACTGGTTCGTCTGGCTCGAGCAGGTGGTGGAATCCCACCTGGACCGCCTCTTCCCCGGGGTCGAGGTCCTGCACGCGACCCCCTTCCGGGTCACCCGCAACGCGGATCTGGAGATCCAGGAGCTGGAGGCGTCGGACCTGCTGGAGACCATGGCCGAGAACGTGCGCGAGCGCCGCTTCGGCGCCGTGGTCCGCCTGGAACTGGACGCGCACATGCCGGACCCGAGCCGCGGCGTGCTGGCGGAGAACCTCTCCGCACACCCCAACGACGTCTACACCGTGCCCGGTCCCCTGGGCCTGGGCGGGCTGATGCAGCTGCTCGACATCGACCGCTACGACCTGAAGGATGCGCCGCTGACCCCCGCCCTGCCCGGCGCCCTGACCGGCGACGGGGCCGAGGCGGGCATCTTCGCGGCCATCCGCCAGGGCGACATCCTGCTGCACCATCCGTACATGGCCTTCGACCCGGTGATCGATTTCCTCAAGGCGGCCGCCCGCGACCCCGACGTGCTGGCCATCAAGCAGACCCTCTACCGGGTGGGTCGCAACTCGCCGGTCGTCAAGCACCTGCTCGAGGCGCGGCGCGAGCACCGCAAGCAGGTGACGGTCCTGGTCGAGCTGAAGGCGCGCTTCGACGAGGAGAGCAACATCGGCTGGGCCAGGATGCTCGAGCGCGAGGGCGTGCACGTCATCTACGGCATGCTGGGGCTGAAGACCCACGCCAAGGTGCTGCTGGTGATCCGCCGCGAGGCCGGCGGCCTGCGCCGCTACCTGCACCTGGGCACGGGCAACTACAACCACGTGACCGCCCGCGTGTACGAGGACCTGGGCGTGCTGACCTGCGACGAGCAGCTGGGCAACGACGCCACGGACCTGTTCAACATCCTGACCGGCTACTCCCAGCAGGCCGACTTCCGCCAACTGCTGGTGGCGCCCTTGAACCTGCGGCGCGAACTGACCGCACGCATCGACCGGGAGATCGGGCACGCCCGGGCCGGCCGCCCGGCCCGGCTGGTGTTCAAGGCCAACGCCCTGGTGGACCGCGGCCTGGTCGAGAAGCTGTACGAGGCCTCGGCCGCGGGCGTGGCGGTCGACCTGCTGCTGCGCGGCATCTGCAGCCTGCGGCCCGGCGTGCCCGGCCTGAGCGAGAACATCCGCGTGCGCAGCGTGGTCGGCCGCTTCCTCGAGCACAGCCGCCTCTATTGGTTCGGCAACGACGGCCAGGAGGAGGTCCTGCTGGGCAGCGCCGACCTGATGACGCGCAACCTCGACCGCCGCATCGAGGTGCTGTTTCCGGTGCACTCGCCGGCGATCCGCAGCCACCTGCGCGAAACCGTGCTCGAGACCTACCTCAGGGACAACCTCAAGGCCCGCCTGATGGGGCCGGACGGAGCCTACGTGCGGGCCGTGCCCGCCGAGGGCGAGGAGCCCCTCGACGCCCAGGACCGGCTGCTGGCGGCCTACCGCCGCCAGTCCCTCTGACCCGGAGATGCCATGGCCAGCCGCCTCTATTTCGTGCGCCACGGCCGGGCCGACCGCGCGGCCTGGACGGGCGACGACGACGACGAGCGCCCGCTGACCCCGGCCGGACGCCGGCGCCTGGCCCGCCAGGCCGAGACCGTGGCCGGGCTGGACCTGGGCGTGGACCTGATCCTCACCAGCCCCCTGGTCCGCGCCCGGCAGACCGCCGCGGTGCTGGCCGCGGCCCTGGACCCTCCGGGCGGCGTGGTGGTCGAACCGCAACTGGGGTTCGGCTTCGACGTGGCGGCGCTGGCGGAGCTGCTGGCTGTCCACGGCGGCGCGGACAGGATCCTGCTGGTGGGCCACGAGCCGTCGTTCAGCACGGTGATCGGCGGCATCGTCGGCGGGGCGCGGCTGACCTGCCGCAAGGCGAGCCTGATCCGGGTGGACCTGGACACGCAGGAGCCGCCGCGGGGCAGCCTGGAGTGGTCGGTCCCGCCGCGGCTGCTGGCGGGGGACTAGCCGCGGCTGTTGAGCTCCTCGAGGGTGACCTTGCCCTCCCACAGGGCCGAGAACTCCGCGTTGGCGATGCCCAGGCAGGTGCCCAGGCGGTTGGCCGTGAGCAGCCACGCGTGGTCCAGGGGTACCACGCGGCGGATCCCCACCACCTCCTGCAGCGGCACCGGCACGCAGACCCCGTCGCGGATCCCCACCATCACGTTGTAGACCCCGGCGGCCAGCAGTTCGGCGGCCTTGACGCCCAGGGCCGTGCACAGCAGCCGATCCGAGGCCGTGGGCACGCCGCCCCGCTGCACGTGGCCCAAGGTGGTGACCCGGGCCTCGGTGCGGGTCAGCTCCTGGAGCTGGCGGGCCAGGCGGCTGGCCAGGGATTCCTTGACCAGGCGATAGCCCCGGTCGTCCTCCAGTTCCGCCGGGTCGGCCTCCTTGCCGTTGCGACGCCGGCCGGTGGCGACGGCCGCCTCCTGGCGGGAGACCGCCCCCTCGGCCACGCAGACGATGGAGAACTTGCGCCCGTGGCGCCGCTGGCGGCGCAGCAGGAAATTGGCCACCGCCTGCAGGTCGTAGGGGATCTCCGGGATCAGCACCACGTCGGCGCCGGCGGCGATGCCCGCGCCCAGGGCCAGCCAGCCGGCCTTGTTGCCCATCACCTCGACGACGATCATGCGATCGTGGCTGGTGGCCGTGTCGTGCAGGCGGTCGATCGCCTCGGCGGCGGTCTGCACGGCGGTGGCGAAGCCGAAGCTGCGGTCGGTCCCGGCCACGTCGTTGTCGATGGTCTTGGGCATCGTCAGCACGTCCAGGCCGCCGGCCTGGTGCAGCTGCCAGGCGTTCTTCTGGGTACCGCCGCCGCCCAGGCAGACCACGCAGTCGAGCTTGAGGCCGCGGGCGTTGGCCACCGCCACCGAGGTCATGTCCTGGACCTTGCCGCCGATGGGCATCTTGGCGGGCTTGTCCCGGGAGGTGCCCAGGATGGTGCCGCCGCGGGTGAGCACGCCACTGAGGTCGGCGAATTCCAGGGGACGGGTGCGGTTCTCGACCAGGCCGCGGAACCCGTCCAGGATCCCGACGACCTTCATGCCGTAGGTGTTGATGGCGGTCTTGGTCAGGCCGCGGATCACGGCGTTCAGGCCGGGGCAGTCGCCGCCGGAGGTGAGGACGCCGATGCGCCGGGTCTTGGAGGGAAGGACGGGCACGGCGTTCCTCCGGCAGGGTGTGGCCAGGGTCGGGGCGTGGCGCGAGTCTAGCCCCCCGCGGGCCGCCGCGCAACCGGCGCGGGTCAGCCCCGCAGCCCCCGCTCCTCCCGCCAGGCGTAGAGCACCGGCACGACGAACAGGGTCAACAACGCCACGCACATGCCGCCGAACGACGGGATGGCCATGGGGATCATGATGTCGGCACCCCGGCCGGTCAGGGTCAGCACCGGCAGCAGCGCCAGGATCGTGGTGGCGCTGGTCATCAGCGCCGGGCGCACGCGCCGCTCGGCCGCCGCGATCGTCGCGGTGCGCACCTGGGCCCGCGTGGCCGGCCGGTGCTCCCGGAAACTCTGGTCCATGTAGGTGGCCATCAGCACGCCGTCGTCGGTCGCGATGCCGAACAGGGCCAGGAAACCCACCCACACCGCCACGCTCAGGTTCACCTGGTGCAGGTTGAACATCTCGCGCAGGGACACGCCCAGGAACGAGGCGTCCAGGAACCAGGGCTGGGCATAGAGCCAGATCATGGCGAACCCGCCCGCCCAGGCCACGAACACGCCGCTGAAGACCATCGCCGTGGTCGATACGCGCCGGAACTGCAGGTAAAGGACCAGGAAGATCAGCGCCAGGGCCAGGGGCATCACCAGCGCGAGGGTCCTCTGCGACCGCACCTGGTTCTCGAAGCTGCCGGCGAAGGCGTAGCTGACGCCCTCCGGCAGCACCAGCTCGCCCGCGTCGCGCCGGGCCTGCAGGTGGTCGCGGGCGTCCTCCACCACGTCGACCTCGGCCCGGCCCGGCTGCTTGTCGAAGATCACGTAGCCCAGCAGGAAGGTGTCCTCGCTCTTGATGGTCATCGGTCCGCGCAGGTACTCGATGCGCACCAGGTCGCCCAGGGGCACCGGCGCGCCGTCGAGGCCCTGCACGAGGATGCGCCGGATCCCGTCCAGGTCGTCGCGCCGCTCGCGGGCGTAGCGCACCCGCACGGCGTAGCGCTCCCGGCCCTCGATCGTGGTGGTGACGGTGCGGCCGCCCAGGGCGGTCTCGATCACGTTCTGCACGCGTCCGACCGTCAGGCCGTGGCGCGCCAGGGCCTCGCGGTCGAGCACCAGCTCCAGGTAGGGCTTGCCCACCACGCGGTCGGCGATCACCGTCCCGGCCGCCACGCCCGGCGCGTCCTTGAGGTGGTGTTCCAGGGCCAGGGCCGCCGCCTCGATCGCCTCCAGGTCCGGGCCGCGCACCTTGATGCCCATGGGCGCGCGCATGCCGCTCTGCAGCATCACCAGGCGGGCGGCGATGGGCTGCAGCCGCGGCGCCGAGGTGGTGCCGGGCAGCTGCGCCACGCGCACGATCTCGTCCCAGATGTCGTCGGCGGTCCGGATCTCGTCGCGCCACTGGCGCAGGTAGCGGCCGCGGCGGTCGGGGACCGGCTCGCCGGCCGCGTCCCGGACGAAGTCGCCGGCCTCTCCGTCCCACTTGAAGCGCTGGCGCCGGCCGCGCTCGTCCAGGCGGTACTCGGACTTGTAGTTGATGATGGTCTCGACCATGGAGATGGGCGCCGGGTCCAGGGCCGAGCGGGCGCGGCCGAGCTTGCCCACCACCTGCTCCACCTCGGGGATGGTGCCGATGGCCATGTCCAGCTTGGCCAGCACGTCCATGGCCTCGCCGATGGACGCGTGGGGCATGGTGGTCGGCATGTAGAGGTACGAGCCCTCGTCCAGCGGCGGCATGAACTCCTTGCCCAGCCCGGGCAGGGCGTGGCGGGGGCCGCTCCACAGGCGGCTCCAGGCCGAGCCGTCGGCGCCGCCGGTGCCGGCGCCGGGCAGGAAGGCGAACACGCGGTCGAAGCCCAGCCAGACGGTGGCGCCGAAGACCACCAGCAGGGCCGGCGCCACGAGGAACAGCGGCTTGTTGTCCAGGCACCAGGCCAACAGCCGCGGGTAGGCCCGGCGGAACAGCGTGAACCCGCCCAGGACGCCGAAGACCGCCAGCAGCACGAACAACAGGTTGGCCGCCAGGCTGCGCCCCGCGCCCAGGGGCAGCCAGCGCGCGGCCAGCACCACCGCCGCCACGAGCGCCAGCACCAGGCCGGGGC
>JACZKN010000477.1 GCA_014859985.1 Candidatus Krumholzibacteriia bacterium
GCTACGACCCGGCCCTGGCCGCGGCGGTGGGCGCGTTCCAGCGGCGCCACGGCCTGGCCGCCGACGGGATCATCGGACCGCAGACCCTGGCGGCCCTGAACGTGCCGGCGGACCAGCGCGCCCTGCAGGTGACCCTGAACCTCGAGCGCTGGCGTTGGCTGCCGCGCGAGCCCGGCCCGCGGCACCTGCTGGTCAACATCCCCGACTTCTCCCTCGCCCTGGTCGAGGACGGCGTGCCCACCCTGACCATGCGCGCCGTGGTGGGCCGACCCGACCGGCCGACCCCGGTGGTCTCGGGCCTGATGCAATGGCTGGTGATCAATCCCGGTTGGAGCGTCCCCCAGAAGCTGGCGCGCGAGGACCTGCTGCCGAAGCTTGCGGCCGATCCGGGCTACCTGCTGGACCGGGGCTTCCGGGTCTACGCCGACTGGCGCCCGGGCGCGGCGGAGATCGACCCCGCGGGCGTCGACTGGCGGGCGATCGACCCGTTGCACCTGGGCTTCAAGTTCTTCCAGGCGCCCGGACCGAGGAATCCCTTGGGCCGGGTCAAGTTCATGTTCCCGAATGATTTCAGCGTCTACATCCACGACACCGACCAGCGCGGCGTGTTCGCGCAGGACCAGCGCTGCTTCTCGGCGGGGTGCGTGAGGATCGAGGCCCCGGACGACCTGCTGCAGCGGTTGGCCCTGCGGGGCAACGCTCCCGCCGAGGCCGCGGTCCAGACCGCCATGGCCGGGAACAAGTCGGTAGGGCTGGCGCTGGCCGAGGCCCTGCCGGTGCACCTGGTCTACCTGACGGCCTGGGTCGAGACCGACGGCACGCTGCAGTTCCGGCGGGATTGCTACGGCTACGACGGGGACCTGGCGGCTGCCCTCGTGGCCGGAGCCCGGGCGCCCGTGGCGCCGCACCGGCCCCTGCCGCCGGCGGTGATCGCCCGTGCGGCAGCACCGGCGCCGACAGCCGCTCACCAGGTGCGCACGGGACCCGTATCGATGTGGACGAAGCGGGAGGCCGAGTAGAGGCCGACGCCGCCGCGGCGCAGGCCGAGCGCCGCCCGGTGCAGCCGCTTGAGCTCCACGCCGCGCAGCCGGACGTCCACGGCCTTGCCCTGCATGTGGTAGCTGCGGCTGGCCACGCCCCTGCCCCGCCCCTGCAGCAGGGCGTTGGTGGCCGGCGAGCGGTAGCCCGAGATGATCTCGTATTCGGGTTCGGCGTCGAGGGTCCCGGCCAGATCGTGCAGCAGATCCAGGAGCTCGGGGTCGATCCGATGCACGTCGCCGGTGCGGTGGTCCCGCAGCAGGCGGTTGGCCTTGGCCAGGCCCTCGGCCAGGTAGCCGCCGCGGGCGGCGAACATGCACTGTCCGGTCTCGCCGGTGTGGGTATTATGCAGGACGAGCCGGCGGCCGACCGCCGAAACAGAGGTTGCCTGAACCGCCGTCTGGCCGGCCGCGAACGCGTCCCCGCCCAGGGGACGGGTCAGGCCGACCGCGCCGCCCAGCACCGCCAGGCCCGCTATCTTCAGGAAATGACGGCGGTTCACGCCGTGGTCGCGGGAGCGGCTCAAATCGCGGGGCTCCTTCCAAGCTGCCTGGGCGGACCTTCCACCCTCGCCGGAGGTCAAAAGTGCAGGGAAGCCGGTCGGACGGCAAGTGCAAATTTCGCGCCCGCTCGCCCGTGCCCGCCCGCAGGGTGGGGGCCGCCCCCCCCAACCGCCCCGGAGCCGGCGCTGGACGCCGTTGGCCGCCTGGAGCATGATCCCGAAGTGGCGGCCGCCGCGGGCAGGAAGCGGGATCAGTGGACCCTCCTGCCCGGGCCCGGAGGGCTGCCGACGGGCTCCAGGGCAACCGTAGGGAGGTCACTTGACGATGCAGGCGATCGAACAAACCGGATCCTTCTACCTGGGAAGGGTTTACGACGGCGCGACCCAGCAGGTCACCGCCCAGAACCTGATGTACGACGCCCGGGACCTGACCACCCACGCCGTCTGCGTGGGCATGACCGGCTCGGGCAAGACCGGGCTGTGCATCGGCCTGCTGGAAGAAGCGGCCATCGACGGCGTGCCCGCCCTGATCATCGACCCCAAGGGCGACATCACCAACCTGCTGCTCACCTTCCCGGACCTGCGGCCGGAGGACTTCGCACCCTGGATCGACCCGGACGACGCGCGGCGCAGGGGCCTGGACCTGGCGGCCCAGGCGGCGCAGACGGCCGCCGAATGGAAGCAGGGCCTGGCCGCCTGGGGCCAGGACGGGGAACGCATCCGCCTGCTGCGGCGCAGCGCCGAGTTCCGGGTCTACACCCCCGGCTCGACGGCCGGCGAGCCCGTCTCCATCCTCGCCTCCCTGCAGGCGCCCCGGGGCGGCTGGGAGGGCCGCGAGGAGATCCTCAGGGACCAGGTCCGCGGCACCGTCAGTGCCGTGCTGGGCCTGGCCGGGGTCGAGGCCGACCCCGTGCGCAGCCCCGCGCACATCTTCCTGGCCACGGTGATCGAGCAGTCCTGGCGCCAGGGGCGCGACCTGGACCTGGCCGACCTGATCACCGCCCTGCAGGAACCGCCGGTGCGCCGGCTGGGTGTCTTCGACGTGGACACGTTCTTCCCCCCGGACCGGCGCTTCGACCTGGCCATGGCCCTCAACGGCTTGGTGGCGGCTCCCGGCTTCTCCGCCTGGCTCAAGGGCACGCCCCTGGACATCGATCGCCTGCTGTACGCGGCCGACGGCCGCCCCCGCCACGCCATCTTCAGCATCGCCCACCTCGACGACGCCCAGCGCATGTTCTTCGTGACCCTGCTGCTGGAGAGCACCCTGGCCTGGGTGCGGCGCCAAAGCGGCACCACCAGCCTGCGCGCCTTGCTCTACATGGACGAACTCCTCGGCTTCATGCCGCCGACGGCCAACCCGCCGTCGAAGGCTCCGCTCCTGGCCCTGCTCAAACAGGCGCGGGCGTGCGGGCTGGGCGTGGTGCTGACCACCCAGAACCCCGTGGACCTGGACTACAAGGGCCTGGCCAACGCCGGCACCTGGTTCATCGGCAAGCTCCAGACCGAGCGGGACAAGGCGCGCCTGATGGACGGTCTGGAGGCCGCCGGCGGCGGCACCGACCGTCGAAGCCTCGAACAGCAGATCGGCGGCCTCGGCTCGCGCGTCTTCCTGCTGCACAACGTGCACGAGGAGGGACCGGTGCTGTTCCACACGCGCTGGGCCATGAGCTACCTGCGCGGTCCGCTGACCCGGGAACAGCTGCGCCTGCTGAAGCCGGCTCCCCCGGCCGGATCCCCGGGCGCGCCGCCGGCCCCGGCCACGGTGCCGATCCCCGCC
>JACZKN010000478.1 GCA_014859985.1 Candidatus Krumholzibacteriia bacterium
GGACCAGGGCGGCGTCGGGCCGGCCCTCGGACCCGGGGTGGCGGGAGTCAGCGCGCATCGTGCCACCTCCCCGCGGACGGCCGGTCCTGGGAAGGCAGCCACCAGGCCGCGCCGCCGTCCCGGACGGGGACGGGCAGCACGAACACCGCGGGCAGGCCTGGCAGACCCGACGGCAGCAAGAAGAACGGCAGGCACCAGCCGCTGCGACCCGTCGTCCCCTCCACCACGATCACGGTCTGCGGGAGCACCAGGTCGACGGGCTTCGCGGGTTTCAGCACGCCGTCGCCGGGGTCGCCCTCCAGGTCGTCCCTGATCTCGTAGCGGTTCCTGGCGAAGGCGGGCGCGGTGACCGCGGTGATCAGCAGCAGCAGGGTCAAGAGGGCGAGAAGGCCCCGTCGCGTCGGGTGCGCAGGCATGGCCGCTCCTGGGTCGGGACGGATCGTCCCGCACGTCGGGATGTCGGACGTGGCCGGGGGACCGGCCGTGCGGTCCGGATCCGGGTTGCCGGCCGGGCGCCGGTTGCCGCGGAGGCGAACGGACCGCGTGAGCGATCGTCAACCTCGGTAGACTATCACCCGTGTTGCACAAACGTCAAGAAGTTTTTGGTCTTGGCATTTCTTGTGATACTGCATGCTTTCCAGTTGGGGTTTGTGGGGGGTTGATTTGATTTATTATAATAAAGGTGTTACACTCCGGGTGTCACTTGGGCACAGATCGGGGCCGGTCCGGCACCCGGGACAGCGCGAGGTCGCACAAGCACTTTGCGGCATCGCTGGGGTAATGATCGCTTTATATCCGGCGATGCCTTTCCCGCCCCACCTTATCATAGGCGATCTGGCCGTCGGCGAGCTCACGAGCCCGGGCGGAACCCCCAGCCCCGCCAAAGTTTTTCAAGCGCGCTCCGGGGCCGCAGGCTATATTTGTCCCACCGATTCGCTCTGGTAATTGAATGGAGAGTTGTGGTTGCCGGGATTCCCCGCGGCGGCCGCGGCCCCCGAACCCGGATGGTCGTCGTGCAAGGCTTCTTCAAGAACCCCGTCGTCGCGTTCCTGACCTCCCTCAAGCTCAGCGCGGTACTGATGACGACCTTCGCGGTCGCCAGCGGCTACGCCACGTTCTTCGAGAGCGCGTGGGGGCGGGACGGCGCCTACGCCGCCATCTACGGCGCCCGCTGGTTCGAGCTGCTGCTGGCGCTGTTGACCCTCAACATGGCGCTGCTGTTCTTCAAACGGTGGCCCTACGAGGGGCGGCAGACGGGCTTCGTGCTCGTGCACATCTCCATCGTGGTGATCCTCGTCGGCGCGGGCATCACCCGCTACTTCGGCTACGAGGGCATCATGCCCATCCGCGAGGGCCAGAGCGCCGACTTCGTGTGGTCGGACAAGAGCCACGTGCAGGCCTGGCTGGGCAACGAGCGCACCAGCTTCCCGGTGCGCCCCTACAAGTACGGCATGCGCCCCGTCTTCAAGTCCGTGGAACTGGGCGGCCGCAAGTACAAGCTGGGCATCACCGAATACTGGCCGTTCTACGAGGAGAAGCTGCAGGAGGGCCCGGGCGGTCCGGCGGCCTTCGCCTTCAGCACCCGCGAAGGGGGCGCCATGGTCCGGAAGACCATGACGCAGGGGGGCAACGCCACCCTCGGCGGTGTCGACGCGCGGTTCCTGGACGGGGACTTCAGCGGCGAGATGACCGCCGCCAAGCTGGGCGAGGTGCGGATCCACATCGGCGGCAACCATTGCGATTTCCCGGTGACCTGGCCGGCCGACGGCGCCCACGAGTGCCACGGCTGGAGTTTCGCGGTCACCGAGTTCCAGACCGATTTCAAGGTGGGGGCGCCGTCGTCGGCCAGCGGCCCGCTGCGCAACCCCATGATCCGGCTCGCCATCGCCGCGCCCGACGGGCGCCGCGGCGAGAAGATCCTCTTCGCCCACCACCCGGACTTCAGCATGGGCCACAGCGGGAGCGAGGAGGAGTTCGCCGACCTGGACGTCATCTACCAGGTCGCCAGCGGGATCGAGTTCGCCCCGGGCGGCGCCACCGGCGTGCGCGCGCGGGCGTCCTTCGACCTCGAGACCATGGACATGAACACCAACGACCAGGGCGGGATCGCGGCCGGCACCGTGTTCGAGCTGCAGCCCTCGCTCCTGTACGCCAACAGCGCCGAGAACTTCTCGTTCGTGCCGCTGGAGGTGTGGCGTTCGGCGGTCTCCGCTCCCGCCCTGAGCACCGACACCAACGCCCCCGCCGCGGCGCGCCTGGTCCTGCGGGACGACCAGGGGAACGAGGCCGCCGCCATCTGCGTCAAGCACCGCAGCGGCCAGAACGTCACCCTGGGCGGCGAACGCTTCCGCCTGGAGTTCGGCGCCGTCCGGATCCCGCTGCCCTA
The DNA here is from genome assembly GCA_014859985.1 of Candidatus Krumholzibacteriia bacterium. GTDB lineage: Bacteria > Krumholzibacteriota > Krumholzibacteriia > LZORAL124-64-63 > LZORAL124-64-63 > JACZKN01. Next base: position 2,387 of record JACZKN010000478.1, read on the forward strand.
CGAGGTCTTCCTGGACGATTTCGTCCTGCAGACCTATCCCGGCAGCGACAATCCGGCCACCTACGAGAGCTACGTGACGCTCAAGGATCCGGAAATGGGCATCGAGGGCAGGAAGGTCCACATCTTCATGAACAACCCCATGAACCACCGGGGCAGCAAGCACTTCCAGTCGAGCTACGACCCCGATCGCAAGGGCACCGTGCTGTCGGTGAACCACGACCCCGGCAAGTGGCCGACCTACTTCGGCTACTTCCTGATCTCGCTGGGCTTCATCCTGATCATGATCAAGGACCTGCTGTGGCCGCGGCGCAAGCGCGCCGGCACGCTGGCCGACGAGGCCTCGCACGTGACGATGGCGTTGGCGGCGGCCTTCGCCCTGTCCCTGGCCTGGACCGGCGCCGCCGTGGCCCAGGACGACCCTCACGCCGGCCACGACCACGGCCCGGGGGTGGAGCACGCGCCGGCGAGCGGCTTCGTCACCTTGTCGGATCCGGCGCGGGAGGCGGCCAGCCGCCTGATCATCCAGGACTTCCGCGGGCGCATGAAGCCCATGGACACCCTGGCCCGCGAGATGGTCATGAAGGTGGCCAGGAAGACGAAGTACCTGGGCCGCGATCCCGTCGACCAGTACCTGAGCTGGTCGCTGAACCCGCAGTTCTGGTGGGAGCAGCCGGTGATCGCGGTGAAGTTCCCGGGGCTCAAGGATATGCTGGGCGTGGACAAGGCGACCACCCACGTCTCCCTGGCCAGCCTGTTGGACGCCAACGGCAGCTACCGGCTGACCGCCGCGGTGGACGAGGCCCACCGCACCCCCGACCGCGAGCGCAGCAAGCTGCAGCGCCAGCTCATCTCCTTCGACGAGCGGGCCAACATCCTGAACCACGCCTTCCGGGGCGCGTCCCTGCGCATGTACCCGATCCCGGGCGATCCGAACCATACCTGGCAGGACATCCAGACGGTCACGCCCCAGCTGAACGCCGACCAGGCCCGGCGCTACAGCAAGGCCTTCGCGGACCTGGCCGAGGGGGTACGCTCGGGCGACAACCAGAAGATCATGCTGGGCATCAGCGAAACCGCCGCCCTGCAGCGGGAGTTCGGCGCGGACGTGCTCCCGTCCGAGACCCAACTGAACGCCGAGTTGCAGTACAACCGCGGCCATATCTTCTCGTGGTCGATGGTGCCGTTCCTGGGGGCGTTCATCGTCCTGATGACGGTCTACATCGTGAACCTGTTCCGCCGCAAGGGCGCGCGCCTGAGCTTCCGCAATCCCTTCTACAGCTTGGGGATGGCCATGTACACGGTGGCCTTCGGCATGCAGGTGTATGCGTACGTGCTGCGCTGGATCGCCTCGGACCGCGCGCCCCTGTCCAACGGCCACGAGTCGCTGCTGTTCATCAGCATCGCCGTGGCGCTGGCGGGCCTGGTGTTCGAACTGGTGTTCCGCCTGGGCGTGCCGGCGGGCCTGGGCGGCCTGCTGACGGTGGTGGTCCTCGGTGTCTCGATGCTCTCGACCTTCGACCCGGCCATCGGGCCCCTGGTGCCGGTGCTGGTCAGCTACTGGCTGAACATCCACGTGACGATCATCACCTCGAGCTACGGGTTCTTCGGGCTGTCGGCGCTGATCGGCGCGCTGATCCTGATCCTCTACATGCTCAAGAAGCCCGGCCGCGACAACGTCAAGGAAGCCATCAAGACCCTGGACAACATCAACTACCACGTGATGGTCACGGGGCTGGGGCTGCTGACCATCGGGACCCTGCTCGGCGGCGTCTGGGCCAACGAGTCCTGGGGCCGCTACTGGGGCTGGGACGCCAAGGAGACCTGGTCGCTGGTCACGATCCTGGTCTACGCCATCGTGCTGCACTTCCGCTTCATCCCGAGGATGAAGTCGGCCTGGCTGACCGCGGCGCTGGCGACCGCGGCCATCGGCTCGGTGGTCATGACCTACTTCGGCGTGAACTACTTCCTGACCGGCCTGCACAGCTACGCCCAGGGCGACGCGGCGCAGGTGCCCGACTGGGTGTACATCTTCACGTTGATCGTGCTGGCCATGATCGCGGTCAGCGGGCTGGTGAACAACAGCCGGAGGTGGGAGAAGGCCTAGGCCGCACCGCCGACTCCCGCGCGATTACCGGGGCTCCGCCGCCAGGCGGGGCCCCTTTTTTCGCGACCAACCCCGCAAACCGTGTCACCTGCCCGGCCGGTCCGGCGCATGCAGGAGTGATGACATCCCCATTTCCCGGACGGAGGAGAACATGAACCACGGAAATCACCCGCGGCGGGCCCGGACTGGCCCGGCGGTCGCCCTGGCGGCCGCCCTGGCATTCCTGGCGGCGGCGCCGACGGCCCGCGCCCTGGTCATCTACGGCTGGAACAGCCCGATCAGCGGCCAGGCCAATGACCCGGCCCGGTGGACCCCTGCCGGGATTCCCGGCTTCGACGACTACATGCACTACAACGCCGCCGGGACCTACACCGTGACCTACAACGCCGGCGTGCCGCTCTCGTCCATGGTCGCGGTCGGCGGCGGGCCGGTGACCTTCAACCTCGACGCGCCCCACGCCACGGACGAGCTGCTGATCGGGACGGTGCCGGGCACAGCCACGCTGAACGTGGCCTACGGGGCGATGCAGTGCGGTTATGTGAGCCTGGGCTTGGCGGGCGCCCTGACCCGGCTGACCCTGACCGGCAGCTCGTTCACCGGGTCGGCCCAGCTGACGTCGACCTCCAGCGACAACCGCAACTACGGCGGGGGTGTCGGGGACGTGATCGGCGAGGGCGGGATCGCCTACCTGGACGTCTTCGGCGGTGCCCAATACACCTGCGACCGCAGCGGGGGCGGGTGGCCTCTCCTGGTCGCCATGGATTCCAACGACATCGCCACCATCGACATCGCCGGGCGCAACGCCATGACCCTGGCCTACAGCACGCTCCGGGTCACCGGGAACAACGTCTCCACCGGCATGATCGTCGGCGTCGGGGGCACGGCCAGCATCTACTTGCGCAACGGCGGCTACATGGATGTGGACGGCAATCTGATGTTGGCCCAGCTGGCCGGTTCCTACGCCTACGTCAACGTCGGTCCGTCGACGGTCTTCGGCAGCGCGCGCCTGAACGTGCGCAACGACTTGTGGATCGGCTTCAACTTCTACGAGACGGTCGCCGCCGGCCGTGCCGAGCTCTGGCTGCGCAGCCGCTCGTGGGTGCACGTGGCCGGGCGCTGCGACGTGGGCGACCCGGACAACGACGCGGGCAGCTTCCTGCGCGTGGCCGAGGGGTCCACCTTCCGGGTCAACGATGGCATCAAGTTCTGGCCGACGGCAGGGATGCCCCTGGACCTGCGGGGCGGCTTGACCCACGTCAACGGCGGCGCGTTCCTGTGGCCGGCCGGCAAGCCCTTGGTGATCTCCAGCCAGGTCGGCACGCCGGAGCTGGCCATCGGCAGCGGCGTGACCAGCACGGGGCCGAGCACCCCCTCCTTCAACGCCCAGCTCACGGTGGGCCGCGGCGGCGTCGGCAGGCTGCGTCTGTCCCAGCCCGGCACCGTGTTCGCCATGGGTGCGGGCGTGACCACCGTCGGCGACTCGACCGGCAGCGTCGGCACCGTGATCGTGGATTCGCTGGCGACCCTGACCAGCGGCGGCGCCCTGAACCTGGGCGTGCGGGGACAAGGCGTGCTTTCGGTCGGGGGAGGCGGTGCGGTCGACGTCGGCGCCATGGCGGTGGGTGTGGTCGCCGGCGCCCTGGGCGAGGCTGCCGTGCATGGCCCGGGTTCGCTGCTCCAGGTCCGCGATTCCCTGTGGATCGGCGGCGGCTTCGCGGGCTCAGGCGGCTTCGGTACCGTCACGGCCGACTCGGGCGGCGTGATCAACGTGCTGCATACCGGGGGAGTGAATCCCGCCTTGACGACCATCTACGCGGCCGGCGGCGCCCTCGAACTGACCGACGGCGGCAGCCTGGTAACCCCGGGCAACGTCAGCAACAGCGGCGGCATCCTCCTGGACCAGGGCCTCGTGCAGGCCGCTTCCGTGACCATGACGACGACGGGCGCCGTGGCCGGCAACGGCCGCGTGGCGGCCACCATGTACAGCAACGGGATCCTCGATCCCGGCGCGGGGACCACCCCTTACGGTACGCTCGAGGTGGATGGGGCGTACGTCGAGTTCGGCGCAGGGCGTCTGGTGGTCGACCTCGGGGACGACGGAAGCGGTGCCGGCGACCTGCTGGCGGTCGGCGGAGCGGCGACCCTGGCCGGGGCTCTGGACCTGCGCACCGACCCCGATGCGCCGCCGCAGTCGGGGCAGGTCTTCGTCATCCTGACCGCAGCCGGTGTTGCCGGCGCCTTCTCGACGGTCACCTGGAACGGCGCGCCCCTGGCCGACGAGGCCGAGGTCGAGTACCTGCCCGACGCGGTGCGGGTCGTCATGGACGGCCCCCTGTCGGCAGTCGATCCCGGCGCCGAAGAGGACACCGTGCTGCGGTTCACGCGCGCGGCCGGCGGGGGCGGGGATCTGGCCTTCGCGTTGGATCTCCCGGCCGCCGCGACCGTGCGGATCAAGGTCTACGACCTCAGGGGGCGGGAAGTCGCAACCCTGCAGGACGGCGAGCTGGGCCCGGGCCGGCACCTGCTGGGCGACGGGGGCCGCGGCCGGCGCCTGGCCAGCGGCGTCTACATCGCCCGCGCCCTCATCGCCCAGGACCGGCGGACCCAGGTGCTGACGGCGCGATCGGTGATCGTGCGCTGAGCCCGGCGACCGTCCGCCGCCGCCGGCGCAGTGGCCGCGCGGCAGGCTTTGCACTATCTATCCAGCCCCTGCCGGGGCGACGGCGGGCCGCGCGCAGCGGGCCCGCCGTCGCCCCGGCCCTCGCCACCGGGAACGCTGGGGCCGGAACCGCCGATGCACCTTTCGCACGAGTCGCCCCAAGGCTCCTTGCCCCAAGGCTCCGATGAGTTCTTCGCCCTCGTCTACGACGAACTGCGTTCCATCGCCCACGCCCGCCTCCGCGGCGAGCGGCCCGGCTACACCCTGCAGGCCACCGAACTGGTGCACGAGGCCTACCTGCGCCTGGCTCCGCAGGGTGACGCGGCGTGGGAGTGCCGCGGGCAGTTCTTCGCCGCCGCGGCCGAAGCCATGCGGCGCATCCTTATCGAGCGGGCGCGGGCCCGCAGCCGGATCAAGCGCGGCGGCGATGCGAACGGCCGGCCGGCATTGCGGGTGCCTCTGGATCTGGTCGAGCTCGCGGACCTGGCCGACGCCGGCGAGCCGGAGATCATCCTGGCCCTGGACGCCGCCATCGAGCGGCTCGCCGTGCGGGACGGGCGCGTCGCCAAGGTGGTCAAGCTGCGCTATTACGCGGGACTCGAGGTGACGGAGGTGGCCGAGGCCCTGGGTGCCTCGGCGCGGACGGTGCTGCGCGACTGGGCCTTCGCGCGGGCCTGGCTCTTCGCCGAACTGTCCCGGGAGTAGCTGCGGCAAGGGCGGTCGCCTGGCCCGCATTCCCCCGGCCCGTGTTCCCCCTGGCCCGCGTTCCCCTAGCCCGCGTCCGCCAGGGCGGCCAGGTCGGCGAC
>JACZKN010000058.1 GCA_014859985.1 Candidatus Krumholzibacteriia bacterium
GTGCTCGGCCAGGAAGTCCGCCCGCGGCGGCGGCGTCGCGCTGGCCAGGCGGTCGGGGATCGAGGTGATGGCCGTCGGCTGGTCGTCGGCGGCGGCCTCGGCGGCGGCCGGCTGCTCGGGCTCCACCAGCAGCAGTTCGACCTCGTCGGTCCGGTCGGCGGCCTGGGCCGGCTCCACGCGGGGCACGAAGGGGATCCGCCAGGTGACGATCGCCACCGCCAGGTGCAGCAGGACCGACACCGCGAACGCCCCGACGATGATCCGATTCTCGCCCAATGCCTCCGCCTTCCGGCCGGATCCCGCGACGGTCGCGGACGGGGCCGCCCCCGGCACGACCCCGACCGGGGAATGTACCCTGCGCCCGGGCCCCGCGCCAACCCGGGTTGACGAAACACGGGCGCGCGCCGATGCTTGCCCCGACGCCGCCACCGCGGGAGGATGCCTTGGACCACCGGCCGTCGCCGCTCTCCCTGCTGCCACCGGACCTGCGCGAGGCGACCCTGACGGGCGTCCCGCTGCGGGAACTGACCACCTTGCGGATCGGCGGTCCCGCGGACCTGGTCTGCCCGGCCCGGAACCCCGACGACGCCAAGCGGTTCCAGGCTTTCGCCGCCGACCGGGGCCTGCCCTTTTTCGTCCTGGGCGGCGGCAGCAACCTGCTGGGGGCCGACGAGGGCTGCGGCGGCGTCGTGCTGCGGGTGGCCACCACCGGCTTCGCGGTGCGCGGCGACACCGTGCGCGCCGGCGCCGGCCTGGACTTCGACGACCTGATCGCCCGCACCCTCGGCGCCGGCCTGACCGGCCTGGAGTTCGCCTCGGGCATCCCGGGCACCCTGGGCGGCGCCCTGGTGGGCAACGCGGGCTGCTACGGCCACGAGATCGGCGAGTTCCTGGTCGAGGCCCTGGTCCTGCGGCCGGACGGCAGGCTCGAAACCGTCGGCCCCGAGGCCTTCGGCTTCGCCTACCGGGCGACCGCCCTGCGGGAGACCCGCACCATCGTCCTAGAGGCCCTGCTCCGCCTGGGGCGGGGCGACCCGGCCGCCGCGGGCGCCCAGCGCGCCGGGCACATCGCCGACCGGCGCCGCAAGCACCCGGTGGACCTGCCCAGCGCCGGCAGCTGGTTCCGCAACCTGCCCCCCGCCGAGCCCGGCGGCCGGCGGCAGCCCGCGGGCGTGCTGCTGGAACAGGCCGGCGCCAAGGCCATGCGCGAGGGCGATGCCGCCGTCTTCGCCAAGCACGCCAACATCGTGGTCAACCTGGGCCGGGCCACCAGCGCCGACGTCCGGCGCCTGGTCGAGCGCATGCGGGCCGCGGTTCGCGAACGGTTCGGCGTCGAACTGGTGGAGGAAGTCCGGCAGCTGGGTCCCTGACGCCGGACTACTTCAGCAGGACGAGCTTTTCGGTCAGCACGAAGCCCTCGCCCCGGATCCGCAGCAGGTAGGCGCCCGCTTCGGCCGGACGACCGCCGCGCCTGCCGTCCCAGTGCAGGCCGTGTTCGCCGGCGGGCAGGGCGCCCGCCAGCAGGGTGGCCACCAGGCGGCCCCTCAGGTCGTAGACGGCGGCCGTCACCCGCGCCGGCTGCCACAGCGTGAACCGGGCATCGACCACGGGGTTGAAGGGATTCGGCCACGGATTCCGTGCCCAACTGGCGCGCTGCAGCCCGCTCGCACCGCAACCTGCCGCGGGCAGGTGCAGGACCGCCGCCTGCGGGTCCGCCCCTACGGCCAGGCGCAGCTCCGCGGCGCCGGCCGCCGTGACCGCGCCGCGCCAGGTCCAGGATCCGCCCCCCGCCTCCAGGATTCCTTCCTGCGCTCCGGCGTCGCTGGCCAGGAGGCGCGCTTGCCCGTGCTGCACCAGGTCCAGCCGCCAGGGTCCGCGTCCGGCCGGCCGGATCTCCACCACCAACTGCCCGTCGGCGCAGTCCGCCGCCAGCGTCGGGAGCGCGACCGACACCAGCCCCCGCTCCACGTTCAGCATGGTCAAGCCCAGGCGGAGCGACGCGTCCAGGGTCAGGATGTCCGGCACCAGGTCGGTGTTGAAGTCGCCGGTGGCGAAGTAGGCCACGTCGCCGCCGGCGGCGAAGCTCACCGGCGGCGTGAAGGCCCAACCGCCCAGCCCGTAGACCACGGCGATGGTGCCCGCGTCGCGCAGGTTGACGATCACGTCGTTGATGCCGTCCTGGTTCACGTCCTCCACCAGCACACCTTCGGGCCGACTGCCCAGGACCAGGCTCCCCACCAGCCTGTTGAGCACGCCGGTGCCGGTGTTCTGCAGGAAGGTCAGGGTCTCGTCGGCCTGGCCCGCCACCACCAGGTCCGCGTCCCCGTCGCCGTCCAGGTCCCCCAGGGCCAGGGAGCGCGAACCGCTGCCGGCGTTGATCCAGCCGCCGGGCGAGAAGTCGCGCCCGAGCCCGTTCAGGGCGATCCAGACGCGGTTCAGGGAATCGACGCCGACCAGGTCAAGGAGGCCGTCGGCGTCCAGGTCCACCGCCGCGATGCCCACGGCGCGGTTCTCGAACCCGAAATGGACCGAGTCCGGGAACGTGCCGTCGCCCGCGCCGAACAGCACGCGTACCTCCGGCGCGGTGCCCGTCAGGACCACTAGGTCGGCGAAGCCGTCCCCGTCCACGTCCCCCGCCGCCAGGCGCCGGACGTCGGCGGCCAGCGGCGTCGACGCCGCCGTCTCCCATCCCGCCTGGCCACGGGTCAAGATGCGCACGGCGCCGCCCAGGCGGTCGTGCACCGCCAGTTCCGGTCCGGGTCGGTCGTCGGCGGCGATGGCCGTCATGGCGCCCGGCAGCAGGAACAGCTCCTGCACCTCGGGCGCGATGACGACGCCCCCGTCGGCACGACCCCTGAAGAAGCCGAGGGTCCCGCTGTCGGCGGACATGACCACCACGTCGTTCAGGCCGTTGCCGTCGAAATCCCCCAGGCTGAGACCACCGGGCCGGCCGGGCAGGGCCAGGGCCGGGAAGCCCCAGTAGTTCAGGTCCGGGCTGCCGAACATCACGGTCACCACCCGGGAGGCGCCACCGACGCTCACCAGGTCGGGCACGCCGTCGCCGTTGAGGTCGGCGGTCAGCACGGCCGCGGGCCGGCAGCCGGGATAGTAGCCGTCGCGGCGGGACCAGTCCCCGGCGTCGTTGCGGTAGTATTCCAGCAGCCCGCGGGCCGAGCTGGAGGGGTACAGCCCCCAGTTGCCGCCGGGCAGCGCGGCCAGGTGCACCCCATCCGCGGCCACGGTCGTTTCCACCCGGTCGACCTCCGCGAGCATGCCGGCGTTCTCCTGCAGCAGCCATACCAGCGCGGTGTCGGCGCTGGACACCGCCACTTCGTCCCGTCCGTCGCCGTCCACGTCCCCGGCGGCCAGGGCGGTGGGCGCTCCCGGCAGGGGCAGGTCCTGGTCCAGGACGTAGCCGCCGTCGCCGCGCCGGAAGACCATCAGCGAACGGGAGAGCGCCCCGGCGTTGGCCACCACCAGTTCCGCGGTCCCATCGCCGTCCAGGTCGGCCGCGGCGAGGTCGCCCGGCCGGTCGCCCGCATCGCTCTCGCCGGTTACCCGCCACACGCCGTCCGTCGCCGCCAGCCAGACCAGCCGGTCCACCCCCGGCAGCGAGACCGCGGCCAGGTCCGCCGCCAGCAGGGCCAGGGCTCCCGGGTCCTCCTCCAGGTCCAGCGTTGCCGTGATGGTCAGGAAGGGTTCGCTCCGGCCGACCCGCACGGTGACGATGCGGTCCGGGTCCCGCGTTGCCGCCAGCAGGGCCGTGACCGCACCTGCCGGGTCCCGCAGGGGCAGCAGGGCCACGGGCTCGCCCTCGAGCCCGAGGCGCTCGATGAAGGTGAAGGCCCCCGCGGACACGTTGTAGCGGACCAACGACAGGTCGCGATTGGCGGTGCCCACCACCAGGCGTTCGCCCGATTCCCCGAGATCCACGGCCACGGCGCACCGCGGGCTGCCGGTGAACACGACGGGTACCGGTCCGGGAAACTCCACGACCACCGCCGTTGCCGGCGCCGCGGCGGCCGCCAGGCAGGCCGCCGCGAACAGCCGCATGGCTGTCCGCGCCGGCGCGACCGGGCTGGCTGTGGTCGGGCGGCGGGCCAGGTGCACGTCGAATCCTCTCGAGACGCCGGGGGTCAAGTGCAGTATACGGATATCACGGCCCGGCGACAAAAGGGTTGCCATTAATTGTTGACACTGCCCCCCCCGCACCTGAAATTAATCCGACGAGTTTCTCCTGCATCCCCGCGCAGCCCGGGCCCCGCCCGGACAGGAGCCGATCAATGCCGCTCAAATCGTGGTTTGTGTTGACGATGGCGGTCATCCTGTGCCCTGCGGCGGCAGCCGAGGCCCAGGACAGCCCCCGTGAACCGGCCGGGAGCAAGACCGAAGAGCAGACCTTCCGCCTGCAGCGGGACAGCGCGTCGGCGGTCAGGGATCTCGATTTCGACGACGAATCCCTCCGCTGGAAGCCCCGCGTCGACCAGGGCACCATCGAGGTCAGCCTCTCCCTCGGCTTCCTGAACCTGAACACGACCCTGCTTGAGCACGAGCAGATCGTCTACAAGTACACCCAGGAGAACACCTACTTCGGCGATGTCACCGTCAAGGGCGAGACCGCCTTCAACCCGGTGCTGCGCCTGGGCGTGAACATCAGCCGCTGGTTCGCCCTCGAGGCCCAGGGCGGCGTGTCGTTCTGCGACTACACCACCACCATCGAGAACCGCAAGTACCAGAAGAACGAGCCCGAGGCCCCGGTGATCGCCGATCCCCCGCTGGGCGAGTTCGACGCCGAGGCCCGGTCCCTGCTCACGGGCCAGGCGGGCCTCAACGCGGTCGTCTACCCCTTCAACATCAAGACCCGCTCCTCCAGCCGCTTCCACCCCTACCTGACCGGCGGCTTCGAGCACTTCTGGTACAACATGAACTCCAACTACACCGGTGGCGGCACCGCCGGCAGCTTGGGCGCCAACCTCGGCGCGGGCATCCGCCTGCTGGCGGACGAGAACGTCAGCGTGCGCTTCGAGGTCCTGTTCCACCGCAACACCCTGGACTGGACGCCGGCGGAGTTCTTCACCGAGCTCAACGAGGGCACGCTGCAGATCCCGCTCGAGGACTGGCCCAACGAGGCGGCGCGCCGTCCGGTCACCGAATTCCAGTCCCACGACCTGAACCTGCTCAACTGGTCCATCGGAGTGCAGGGCAGCTTCTAGCGGCGACGGCTCGCCGGCCGCGGCAGCGCAAGGCGGCGACGGGGCGGGTCCACGGACCCGCCCCGTCGCCGTCCTGGACCCGCTCAGGCGC
>JACZKN010000479.1 GCA_014859985.1 Candidatus Krumholzibacteriia bacterium
GCCCAGCCCCGCGCCGACGCGGTGCAGCCCCAGGCGCCGGCCACCATCAAGGGACGCATCTTCGACGCCGAGAGCGGCGAGACGATGCCCTACACCAACGTCTTCCTCTCGGGTACGAACCTGGGCACCATGGCCTTCACCGACGGCTTCTACATGCTGCGGGGGCTGCGGCCGGGCACCTACACGATCAAGGCCAGCTACATCTCCTACGAGATGGGGCAGGAGACGGTGACCCTGGGCCCCGGCGAGGTGGTCAACATCGATTTCCACCTGCTGGTCAGGGCCATCATGGTCGAACCGCTGGAGATCGCCGCGGAGCGCGCCCTGGTCGAGGTCGACCGCACCGGCAGCGCCCACTTCCTGTCGGCCCGCCAGATGGAGGCCATGCCGCTGGACGACGTGGTGAACATGCTGGCCCAGCAGCCCGGCGTCACCCTGCAGGATAACGAGATCCACATCCGCGGCGGCCGCGCCGACGACACCTCCTTCGTCGTCGACGGCCTGAGCGTCAACGACCCCCTGGTGGGCGGCGGCTACGGCTACAACATCGACCCCTCCATCATCAACGAGATCGAGGTGCTGACCGGCGGCTTCAACGCCGAGTACGGCCAGGCGGTCAGCGGCGTGGTGCGCGTCACCACCAAGGAGGGCAGCGACCGGGTCGAGGGGCGGGTCAGCCTGCAGCGCGACTACGTGGTCAAGCCGGTCGACAAGCGCGAACCGGTCCCCTGGCGCGACCTGTCGACCTTCGAGGAGCCCCACAACATCGACATCCTGAAGGCGTCCCTGTCGGGGCCCGACCCCTTCAGCGCGGGGCTGCGCGCCCTGGGCCTGGGCCTGCCGGGCAAGCAGTACCTGCTGGCCTCCGGGTCGATGGACATCCGCGACGGCTACCTGCCCATCCACACCCGGCAGTCCGCGCTGCGTTCGCCGGTCTACGACTCCGGCTTCTGGGCGCCGCGCACCCAGAACGACTGGAACGGCATGGTCAAGTGGACCTGGCACGTCACGCCGACCCACAAGCTGAACGTGAACCTCAGCCGGCAGGTGGCCGTCAGCCAGGGCTTCACCCTGCCGGGCGAGGGCTACCCGCGCCCCTACATCGACAACATGGATTCGACGCTGGTGTTCACCAACGAGAACATCCTGTCCCAGGTCTACTGGCGGCAGGTGCTGAGCGAGACGGCCTGGTACGAGCTGACCGTGGGCCGCAACTTCGCCCGCATGCACGCCAACCTCAACGGCAACGACGATTTCCGCAGCTACTCGCCGGCCTACGTGCCGTCCCGCGGCCAGGACGGCCAGCGCGACGGCCACGACGACCGCTGGCACGACCACTACGTGGAGTCCTGGACGGGCAAGGGCACCTGGTCGTTCATGGGCGGGGCGGCGAACGAGTTCAAGACCGGCTTCGAGCTCTCCTTCACCGAGATGCAGATGGTGGACCTGTCGGGCAAGCTGGGCGACCCGGACCCGGGCACCCTGGCCAACCGCGAGGACATCTTCGTGGCCCATCCCGTCACCGGGGCGGCCTTCTTCCAGGACACGGCCCGCTACCGCGGCCTGGTGGTCAACGCCGGGCTGCGCATCGACTTCTGGGCCCCCGGCAAGGAGGTCGAGGAGGTGATGGCGAACCCGGACGGGTACCTGTTCATCTTCCCGGGCATGCCGGAGGAGTTCTACGGGGGCACGACCGCGTTTGCCGGCCGGCGCTGGAAGACCCGCCTCTCGCCGCGCCTGGGCCTCAGCTTCCCGGTGACCGAACGGGACAAGTTCTTCTTCAACTACGGCCACTTCAGCCAGTGGCCGCGGTTCGCCTACGTCTACCCCCAGCTGCAGACCACGACCGTCACGCAGGTGCCGCTGTTGGGCAACCCGAATCTGGACCCGAAGGTGACGGTGGAGTACGAGGCCGGCGTGCAGCACGAGTTCGGCGGCCTGTGGAGCATGGGCGTGACCTTCTTCAACCGCGACATCTACGACTACGCCAAGTCGGTGACCCTGTCCCCGGTGACCATCGACCCGGACGACACGCCCGACCCCAGCGACGACGACCAGCGCAGCGAGGATATCCAGCCGGTGCGCTACTTCAACGGCGACTCGGCCCGCAGCCTGGGCATCGAGCTGTCGGTGGTCAAGCGCACCACGCGCTGGCTGAGCGGCTCGGGCAGCATCGAGCTCCAGCGCACCACCGGCACCAACAGCACGGCCGAGGAGGAGTACCTCCAGCGGGTCTACGGCCCCGTCGACGGCACGCCGCCCACCACCGGCGGCCTGACCCGCGACCCCCTGCTGTGGGACAAGCCCTGGGCCGCGAGCGTCAACCTGGACTTCTCGGTCTACGAGGGGGACCGTCCCGAGCTCTTCGGCTGGCGGCTGCCGCCGAACTGGAGCGCCAACCTGCTGCTGAGCGCCGAGGCGGGCCAGCGCTACACGCCGCGCATCTACCTCGGCCCCAACTCCTACGCCGACGGGGACCGCTACAGCGAGGTCGGCCCCTGGAAGAGCAGCTTCAACCTGCGCCTCAGCAAGTTCTGGCGGACGGGACGCAACGAGAAGCTGACCATCTGGCTGGAAGGCCGCAACCTTTTCAACCACAAGAACTACCGCAGGGTCAACCCCTGGACCGGCGACGGCTACCAGCTGGGCGACTACAACCCGAGCTGGAGCGAGCAGTGGGAGGGCGAGGTCGACGACGCCACCGGCGAGGTCTTCTCCGGCAACACCGACAGCGAGGCCTACGCCAAGAGCCAGGTCGATCCCAGCTACATCGAGAACCCGCGGGTCGTCATGTGGGGGGTGAGCTACTCGTGGTGACGCGGCGCATCCTGGCGGGGCTCGTCCTGCTGCTCGGCCTGGCGGCGCCGCCGGCGCGGGCCGACCTGATCCGGCTGTTCGGCGACGACAACGTGGGCTCGGCCGGCGGCCAGTTCCTGAAGATCCCCGTCGGGGCCCGCGCCGTGGCCCTGGCCAAGGCCTATTCGTCCCTGGCGGTGGACGGCTCGGCGCCCTTCTGGAACCCGGCCGGCCTGCTGCGGACCCCCGGCCGGAAGAACTTCTTCTTCGCCCACACCGAGTACACCGCCGACATCGCGCTGGACTACGCGGCGGTGCACGCCCGGGGCCAGAACTTCGGCTACGCCCTGACCTTCGGCGGGCTGCGCTCGGGCGACATCCTGCGCACCACCGAGCTGCACCAGCAGGGCACCGGCCAGTACTTCAACGCCAACCAGTTCTTCGTGGGCCTGTCGCTGGCGCGGGCCATGACCGACCGATTCTCCGTGGGCGGCACGCTGAAGTACTACCAGGAGAACCTGGACTCCTACCGGCTGAAGGCGACGCTGGCGGACCTGGGCATCCTCTACCTGGTGGGCGTGGGCGACCTGAAGGTCGGCTTCACCGTGCGCAACTTCGGCGGCGACCTGCGGCCGGGCGGGACGCCGCCGGCCATGCCCGACGGCTACGTCCACTTCCCGGAGTACCAGAGCTACGCGGCGCCCACCGAAGGCGCCTTCGGCGTGTCCAGGACCTGGCGCCTGGCCGCCGACCTGGACCTGCTGACGGTGGCCGACTTCTACCATCCCGCCGACGCCAGCGAGACCTTCCGCTTCGGCGGCGAGGCCGGGCTCTACGGCCTGCTCTTCCTGCGCGGCGGCTACGAGACCAGCCGCGACGAGGGCGGCCTGGCCGCCGGCTTCGGCCTGCAGCTGACCCGCAAGCAGCTGCTGCTGCGGATCGACTACGCCTACAGCGACATGGGCGCCTTCGGCACCGTGCACCAGGTCTCGGTCGACGTCTCTCCCCTGTTCCGGCCGCGCCCGACCGACGCCTGGCGGAGGACGCCATGAGGGCGCGGCGCACGCTTCCGGCCGGGGCGGCGGTCGCGACGGCGGTCATGGGCCTGCTGCTGCTGGCCGGCGGCTGCGGCGAGAAGATCGCCATCCCCGAGGCGGAGGGCCTGTTCGGCTTCCGGGAGTACCGGGTCTTCCAGACCCTGCAGGAGGACGACCCGCGGCAGCTGATCCAGGTGCAGGGCGCGGTGTTCGTGCTCACGGGCGACGCCCTGGTCAAGCGCACGACCATCCTCGAGGAGACCGCCCGCGCCGGCGGCCTGGCCGACCCGCGGGCCCTCTGCAGCGGTCCGGGCGACAGCCTGGTCTTCGTGTGGGAGCAGGGCACCGGCACCGTCAGCTGGTTCGCGCGCAGCGACCTGCGCCCGGTCGGGTCGGCCGTGCCGGCCGGGCCCCTGCGGGTCACGGCCATGGCCGCCAGCCCCCGCGGCGCGGACGCGGTCGCGGCGGCGCAGACCTTCCTCTACCTCTCCGACCCGGACGCGGGCGTCATCCACCGCTATGCCTTCGACGTCTACGCGGGCCTGACCCCCTACGGGCTGCTGGCGCGCAGCGACGGCAGCTCCGTCCGCCACGTCCGGCTGGCGGCCGGCCTGGCCCGCGACCGCGAGGACCACGTGCTGGTCTGCGACGCGGACACCCTGCGCAACTGGGTGATCCGCTTCGACCCGGCGCCGGACGAGACCGACCCGGACCTGCGGGGCGTGGCCGCCCTCTACGACCCGCTGCCCCGCTGCGCCCCGGTGCCGGCGGCCGACGAATACGCGCTGGGCAACGCCCCGCCCTGCCCGCCGGCGGAGTGGGCGCCCGGTCCCAGCGACTCGACCGGGTACTTCCGGGCGCCGGTGGCCGTGGCCGTCGACGGGTCGGGCCGCATCTTCGTGGCCGACACCGGCAACGACCGCATCCAGATCTTCCAGCCCGACCGCGCCCACGACCTGACCTTCGGCGGCGACGACGCGCCGTCCCCGGTGTCCATCGCGGTCTACGACTACCGCACGGGGAACAACCAGGCCATGTACGGGGCTCTCGTGTACGTCGTGCTGCCGGACGAGGGCCGCATCCGCAGCTTCATCTCCTCGGAGTACGACGAGTCGCTCAACCGCCCGCCGCGGCCCCCCGAGTAGGCGGCGCGGCGGCCGGCCCGCGCGCCGGCCCTTGCGCCCGGGGGCGTTTCCGGCGGATAATGTGCCCCCACAGGGAGGCTGGACCATGATCGGTGCCATCGCGGGCGACATCATCGGCTCGCCCTACGAGGCGCATCCCGTCAAGATGACGGACTTCGAGCTGCTGGGCAGGGGCTGCCGCTTCACCGACGACACGGTGCTGACGGTGGCCACGGCCTTCAGCCTCATGACCGACGGCGACTACGCGCAGAACTACCGCATCTTCGGCCGCCTGTATCCCCTGGCCGGCTACGGCCCGCTCTTCCGCGCCTGGCTGGCCAGCGACGATCCGCAACCCTACGGCAGCTGGGGCAACGGCTCGGCCATGCGCGTCTGTCCGGTGGGCTTCCTGCTGGACGACGAGGCCGAGGTGCTGCGGGAGGCGGCGCGTTCGGCTGCCGTCACCCACGACCATCCCGAGGGCATCAAGGGGGCCCAGGCCGTGGCGCTGGCGGTGCTGCTGGCGCGCCGGGGCACCGGCGCCGAGGACCTGCGCCGTGAGCTGACCGCGCGCTTCGGCTACGACCTGGCCCGCACGGCGGCGGAGATCCGCCCCCGCTACGCCTTCGACATCTCCTGCCAAGGTTCGGTACCCGAGGCCCTGATCTGCGCCCTGGAGGGGCGCGACTGGGAGCGGGCCGTGCGCCTGGCCGTCTCCCTGGGCGGCGACGCCGACACCCAGGCGTGCATCGCCGGCGCCGTGGCCGAGGCCCGCTGGGGCGGCGTCCCCGCGGACATCGACCGCCGGGTGCGGCTGGTCCTGCCGGAGCACCTGCTGGAGATCGTTTGCGACTTCGAGGCGCGCCTGCGCGAGCAGCACGGTGGCGGGAAGGACACCGCGTGAACCACACCCGCCTGAAGCGGCAACTGGGCGCCGGGCCCGAACCGGAGACGCCGTTCTACGTCTCGATCGCCGGCAACATCGGCGTGGGCAAGAGCATGATCACCACGATGGTCGGCGAGGTCTTCGGCTGGCGCATGTTCTTCGAGCCGGTGATCAACAATCCCTACCTGGACGACTACTACCGGGACATGGCCCGCTGGAGCTTCCACCTGCAGGTCTATTTCCTGAGCCAGCGTTTCGAGGTGCAGAAGACGATCCTGGACCGGCCGGGCTCGGCCGTGCAGGACCGCACCATCTACGAGGACGTGGAGATCTTCGCGCCCACCCTGCACCGGCGCGGCTGCATGGACGACCGCGACTACGAGAACTACCGGGAGATCTTCCGCAACATGGCGTCGTTCCTGCAGCCGCCGGACCTGATCGTGTACCTGGCGTGCCGGCCCGAGACGGCGCTGGCCCGCATCCGCGAGCGCGCGCGCAGCTGCGAGTCGGACATCCCCCTGGACTTCCTGCAGGACCTGCACGCGGCCTACGGCGACTGGATCGAACGGGCGCCGGCCCTGTGCCCGGTGCGGACCATCGACACCGAGGCGGTGAACCTGCGGGACGACCAGGAGGCCCAGCTGGGCCTGCTGCGCCTGATCCGCGAGTTCCACGAGGAGAAGCACGAGGCCGCCCGCCGGCGCGCGCAGAAGGCGAGGAAGAGCAAGTGAGGATCGGCGACTACCGGCCGAGCGACCTCCTGCGGGGGGCCGCGATCCCCGACGAGGTGCTGGTCGCCCTGCCCAAGACCGACCTGCACGTCCACCTGGACGGCTCCCTGCGCATGAAGACGTTCATGGAGCTGGGGCCGGACGCGGGGCTGGACATGTCCGGCACGGCCGACGACGTGCGCGCCCGCTGGTTCCCGGCCGAGCGCGAGACCTGCCAGCACGAGTTCCTCAGCCATTTCCGGCATACGACGGCGGTGCTGCAGTCGGCGGCGAACCTCGAGCGCGTGGCGCGGGAACTGGCGGAGGATTTCGCCGCCGAGGGCGTCTGGCACGTGGAGGTTCGCTTCTGCCCCCTGTTCCACTGCCAGCAGGGCCTGACCCCGGACGACGCCATCGCCGCCGTGGGGCAGGGCCTGGCGGCGGCCGAGGCCGCGGCGGGCATCCGCACCGGCATCATCGTCACTGGCATCCGCACCATCGACCCGGCGCGTTCGCTGGAGCTGGCCCGCTTGGCGGTGGCCTGGAAGGGCCGCGGCGTGGTGGCCTTCGACCTGGCCGGCGAGGAGCTCGACAACCCGCCCAAGCGCCACCGCGAGGCCTTCTTCCACTGCCTGAACAACAACCAGAACGTGACCATCCACGCGGGCGAGGGCTACGGCGCAGCCTCCATCCACCAGGCCCTGCACGTGTGCGGCGCCAACCGCATCGGCCTGGGCACCCGCCTGGAGGAGGACCCCGAGCTCATGGATTACGTGGCCGACCGCCGCATCCCCCTGGAGGTCTGCCTCAGCAGCAACCTGCAGAGCGGCGTCGTGGCCGACCTGGGCGACCACCCCTTCCGCACCTACCTGAAGAAGGGCCTGCGCGTCTGCCTGAACACCGACAACACCCTGTTCGCCCGCACCTCGCCCCTGCGGGAGCTGCGGCTGGCGGTGGACACCTTCGACCTGACCCTGCTGGAGACCGAGCACCTGCTGATCAACGGCTTCAAGAGCGCGTTCCTGCCCGAGCTGGAGAAGAAGCGGCTGACGGTCGAGGCCATCGCGACCTTCGGCTCCCTGCGGGACAAGCACGACCTCGACGGGCTGGCCCGGGGGACCGCGTGACTGCCGGGGGCGCGGGCACGCGGGGCGACGACCGCCTGGCCCTGCTGGCCGGGCCCTGGCGCGATCGCGTGGCC
>JACZKN010000480.1 GCA_014859985.1 Candidatus Krumholzibacteriia bacterium
GCGTGGATCAGCGCGCGCACGCCGGGGGCGGCCGCGGCCGCGGCGGTGTCCAGGCCCTCGAGCACGGCGTGGGCGTGGGGGCAGCGCAGCAGCGCCCCGTAGACCAGGCCCGGCAACAGCAGGTCCGACGGGTAGACGGCCGCTCCGCTCAGCCGCTCGTAGCCGTCGACCCGGGGGCGGGGCGCGCCCACGACCGTCGTCTCGCCCCAGGGGACCGGTTCGTCCGCGGGAGCCGGGGTCTCGGGCAGGGTCACGCCCTGCTCGTGGTAGAGCTTCTCGCGCTCGCTCATCGGCCGCCTCCCTTGCCGCGCGTCTCGGCCGCGGCGGCGGCGGCCTGGAAGATGTGGGCGTAGGCGCCGCAGCGGCAGAGGTTGCCGCTGACCCCGGTGCGGATCTGCTCCAGGTCCGGGTGGGGCGTGTGCCGCAGCAGGCCCTCCACCGCCATCACCTGGCCGGGGGTGCAGTAGCCGCACTGGAAGGCGTCCGCGGCCACGAAGGCCTCCTGCACCGGGCCCAGCCGCTCGCCGTCCATCAGGCCCTCCAGGGTGGTCACGGAGCGGCCTTCGGCCTCGACGGCCAGGGTCAGGCAGGCGTAGCGGGGCTCGTCGTCCAGCAGCACCGTGCAGGCGCCGCACTCGCCCCGCTCGCAGCCCACCTTGGTGCCGGTCAGGCCCAGGCGCTCGCGCAGGACGAACAGCAGGGACCAGCGGGGCTCGACCAGCACCCGCCGCTCGCGGCCGTTGACGTCCAGGGTGACCGGCACCGTGGCGCCGGCGGGGATCTCGCCGGTATCGACCGCGGGGTCGCGGGCGGCCACCGTGCCGGCGGCAACGGCGGCGGCGCCGATGCCCACGGTCTTGAGGAAGCCCCGGCGGGACAGGGCGCCGGGGGCGTCGCTGGGTGGGTTCTGCGGAGATTTCCTGGCCATGGCAGGGCTCCCGGGTTGGATTTCGAAGGAATATGTTCGATCTTGCCCCGGCGGCGGTGCGGTTGTCAACGGCATCGCCGCGGCAGGGGTGACCGGCAGGGGGATTCGGGTTAGATTGGGGCCCGGGAACCCGAGAAAAGGGGAGGTCGAACCATGCCGAAATCCGCGACGTACGCCCTGCTCGCCCTGGCGGCCGTGGCCGCCGCAGGCGCGGGCTGCAACGACGAGGACCACGACGAGGCCGCGGACATCGCGCGCCTTGCGACCATGGAGGCGCGGATCGACGCCCTGATCGGCGACGCCGCCTGCACGGGCGGCGACGACTGCCGGACGGTCGCCTTCGGCGCCAAGCCCTGCGGCGGGCCCTGGAAGTACAAGATCTTCGCCGCCGCGACCCTCGACACGGCGGAGCTGGCGCGCCTGGTCAAGGCCTACAACGACCACAACGCCGTGCTCAACGCGCGCTGGGGCTGGGCGTCGGACTGCGCGTACGTCATGGAGCCCGCCGTGGGCTGCGTCGAGGGCCGCTGCCGGGCGGTGGTGCCCTAGCCATGGCCCTGCTCGAACTCAAGGGGGTCAGCCTCTGCCTGGGCGGCCCACCGGTGCTGGATCGCGTCGACCTGCGGGTGGAAAAGGGCGAGCGGCTCTGCCTGCTGGGCCGCAACGGCGAGGGCAAGACCACGCTGCTGCGCCTCCTGGCCGGCGGGCTGGCGCCCGACGCGGGCGAGCTGCTGCGGCCCCGGCGGCTGAGGATCGGCATCCTGCCCCAGGAAGTGCCCGCCGCCCTGGCGGGCACGGTGCGCGAGGTGGTGGCCGCGGCCCTGGCCGGCCTGCCCGAGGCTGGCGCGGGCGAGGACTGGCGCGTCGAGCACGAGGTGGACCGCGTGCTCACCGACGGCGGCCTGGACGGCGACCAGCCATTTGGCGCCCTCTCGGCCGGCAGCAAGCGCCGCGTGCTGCTGGCCCGCGCCCTGGTCGGCGACCCGGACCTGCTGCTGCTGGACGAGCCCACCAACCACCTGGACATCGACGCCATCGCCTGGCTGGAGCAGCGCCTGCTGCGCTTCGGCGGCACGCTCTTCTTCGTCACCCACGACCGGGCCTTCCTGCGGGGGCTGGCCGGCCGCATCCTCGAACTGGACCGGGGCCGCCTGCGGGACTGGACCTGCGATTACGACACCTTCCTGGCGCGCCGCGACGAACTGCTGCGCACCGAGCGCGCCCGCTGGGCCGAGTTCGACCGCAAGCTGGCCCAGGAGGAGGTCTGGGTCCGCCAGGGCGTGCGCGAGCGGCGCACCCGCAACGAGGGCCGGGTACGCGAACTCAAGCTCATGCGCGAGCAACGGCAGGCGCGGCGGACCCAGGCGGGCGACGCCTCGTTCCAGCTGCAGGAGGCCGAGCGCAGCGGCCGCCTGGTGATCCGCGCCGAGGACCTGCACTTCGCCTGGGGCGATACGCCCGTCGTGGCGGGCTTCGACACCTCGATCATGCGGGGGGACAAGGTGGGCCTTCTGGGCCCCAACGGCGCCGGCAAGACCACGCTGCTGCGGCTGCTGCTGGGGGAGCTGACCCCGCAGCAGGGCCGCGTGCGCCTGGGCACGAACCTGCAGGTCGCCTATTTCGACCAGCAGCGGGCCCAGCTGGACGAGTCCAAGACCGTGCAGGAGAACGTCTGCGACCGCGGCGACACCGTCACCGTGGGCGGCCGCCCCGTGCACGTGATCACCTGGCTGCAGCAGTTCCTGTTCACCCCCGACCGGGCCCGCAGCCCCATCAGCCACCTCTCCGGCGGCGAGCGCAACCGGCTGCTCCTGGCCCGCCTGTTCACCAGGCCGGCCAACCTGCTGGTGCTGGACGAACCCACCAACGACCTGGATCTCGAGACCCTCGACCTGCTGGAGGATCTGCTGCTGGAATTCGCGGGCACCCTGCTGCTGGTCAGCCACGATCGGGAGTTCCTGGACAACGTCTGCACCAGCACCCTGGCGCTGGAGGGCGGCGGGCGGGTCGTCGAGACCGTGGGCGGCTACGCGGACTGGGCCCGGGTCTCGCGGGCGGCGAAGGAAGCGGCGGCGCCCAGGGCCGCCCGGGAGCCCCGCCCGCGGGCCCCGGTAGCGGCGCAGAAGCCGCGCCGGCTCAGCTTCAAGGAAGGCAGGGAACTGGAGGCGCTGCCGGGGCGCATCGAGCAGCTGGAGGATGAGCGGGCGGCCATCCACGCCAGGCTGGCCGACCCGGACCTGTACCGGGAGGGGGCGGCCGGGGTGCCGGGGCTGCAGGCGCGGCTGCAGGAAATCGACCGGGATCTGCCGCCTCTCTACGCCCGCTGGGAGGAACTCGAAGGACTCAGGTCCTGAGGCTGGCCAGCAGTTCCGCGTTGGTCTGGTGCCGCCGCACGAGTTCCAGCATCCCCGCCAGCGCCGCCTCCGGCTGCGCCTCGGCGGCGTGGCGCCGCAGCCGGTTCAGGGCGATCAGCTCGTCCTCGCCGTAGAGCAGGTCGTCGCGGCGGGTGCCGCTGGTGCGCAGGTCGATGGCCGGGAAGATGCGCCGTTCGGCCAGCTGGCGGCTGAGCACCAGCTCCATGTTCCCGGTGCCCTTGAACTCCTCGAAGATCAGGTCGTCCATGCGCGAGCCCGTCTGCACCAGGGCGCTGGCCACGACGGTGATCGAGCCGCCGTGCTCGGCGTTGCGCGCCATGCCGAAGAAGCGCCGGGGGATCTCCAGGGCCCGCGCATCCAGGCCGCCGCTGAGGGTGCGCCCGGATCCGGAGCCGTGGGCGTTGAAGGCCCGGCCCATGCGGGTCAGGCTGTCCACCAGGATCACCACGTCGTGCCCGCATTCCAGTTCGCAGCGGGCCTGGGCCAGCACCATCTCCGCCAGCCGGACGTGGGCCTTGACGTTCTGGTCGCTGCTGCTGGCGAGCACCTCGGCCGCCACCTGGCGCCGGAACGCGGTGACCTCCTCGGGCCGTTCGTCGATCAGCAGCACGACGATGCGGGTATCCGGCGCGTCGGCGGCGATGGCCTTGGCGAAGGCCTCCAGCAGCATGGTCTTGCCCGCCTTGGGGGGCGAGACGATCAGCCCGCGGGTGCCCCGGGCGATGGGCGCCACCAGGTCGACGATGCGCATGGTCGGGTCGCCGCCCGCGCCCAGGTCGAAGCGGCGGTCCGGGTTCATGGCCGTCAGGTCGGCGAAGGCCGGGCGGGCGGCGAAGGCCGCGGGCTCCAGGCCGCAGACCGCGTCCACCTGCGCCAGGCGCGGGCCGCGGCGTCCCTTCTGCACCGTGCCGGTGACCGTGGCCCCGGTCACCAGGCGGTGCTGCCGGATCAGCTCCGGGGGCACGGCCACGTCGTCGCCCGCGGGGGCGAAGGAGCGGACGGGATCCCGCAGGAAGCCGTCGCCGCGGGGGCCGGTCTCCAGGACACCGGTCGTGGTCTTGTCCATGGTGGGTCCTTTCCGGGGGTCGACGCCGCCGGGGGGCGGTTCAGGCCAGGCCCGCCAGCACGTCCAGGAACTGGACGGTCGCGGCCACGTCGTGCACGCGCACCACCGCGGCGCGCGCCCGCCAGGCCGCCACCAGGGCGGCCAGGCTGCCCGGCAGGCGATCCTGCACCGGGGTGCCGGTCAGGGCGCCGATGAAACTCTTGCGGCTGGCGCCCACGAGCAGCGGCCGGCCGGCCGCCACCCGGTCCAGACCGCGCAGCAAGGCCAGGTTGTGCTCCGGTGTCTCGCCGAAGCCGATCCCGGGATCGGCTTCGGCGAGACACCGGAGCAC
>JACZKN010000481.1 GCA_014859985.1 Candidatus Krumholzibacteriia bacterium
GAAAACCCCTCCCCATCCGCATCGATGACGACCGTCGTGTCCGGCCGCACCTCGCCGGCCAGGATCAGGTCGGCCGCCCGGTCCTGCACCTCGCGCTGGATGACGCGCTTGACCGGGCGCGCGCCGAAGGTCGGGTCGAACCCGCGCTCGGCCAGCAGCGCCACCGCGGCGTCGGTGACCTCCAGGCCCACCTCCTGCTCGGCCAGGCTGCGCGCCACCTTGGCCAGTTCCAGGCGCACGATCCCCGCGACCAGCTCCCGGCCCAGGGCATTGAAGCGCACGATGCCGTCCAACCGGTTCAGCAGCTCGGGCCGGAAGTGGCCCTGCAGGCCCTCCAGCAGGCGGGCCTCGGCGCGGTCGTCGCCGGGCCGGGCCTCGTACTCGGGGCCCTGGCACAGGTTGCTGGTCATGATCACCAGCGAGTTGCGGAAGTCCACGACGCGGCCCTTGCCGTCGGTCAGGCGGCCGTCGTCCAGCAGCTGCAGCAGCACGTTCATGACCTCGGGGTGGGCCTTCTCCACCTCGTCCAGCAGGATCACGCTGTAGGGGTGGCGGCGCACCGCCTCGGTCAGCTGGCCGCCCGACTCGTAGCCCACGTAGCCCGGAGGCGCACCGATCATGCGCGCGACGGCGTGGCGCTCCATGTACTCGGACATGTCCAGGCGCACCATGTGGGTGTCGTCGCCGAACAGCTGCTCGGTCAGCGCCTTCGCGAGCTCGGTCTTGCCCACGCCGGTGGGGCCCAGGAACAGGAACGAGCCCAACGGGCGGTTGCGGTCCGTCAGGCCGGCCCGCGCGCGGCGGATGGTGCGGGCCACCTTCGCGACCGCCTCGTCCTGGCCCACCACGCGGCCGGCGATGCGGCTCTCGAGGTCGCGCAGCTTGGCCATCTCGTCCTCCACCAGGCGCTGCGCCGGGATGCCGGTCCACTTGGCCACCAGCTGGGCGATGTCGTCCTCCTCGACCTCCTCCTTCAGCAGCGGGCGCTCGCCCTGGATGGCCTTCAGCTCGTCGCGGGCGGCCACTAGCCGGCGCTCCAGGTCCTTGCTGGCGCCGTACTTCAGCTCGCTGGCCTTGGCCAGGTCGCCGCGGCGCTCGGCCGCCTCCATGGCCAGCAGCAGGTCCTCCTGCTCCTTCTGCAGGGTGCGGATGGCCTCGATGGCGGTCTTCTCCTGCTGCCAGCGGGCCTTGACCTCGTCCAGCGCGTCGCGCAGTTCGGCCAGGTGCCGGTCGATGGTCTCGCGGCGGGCCACGGCCGAGCGGTCGGTCTCCTTCTCCAGGGCCAGGCGCTCCATCTCCAGCTGGTTCAGCTGCCGCTGCAGGTCGTCCACCTCGGCGGGCACGCTGTCGATCTCCATGCGCAGGCGGCTGGCGGCCTCGTCCATCAGGTCGATAGCCTTGTCCGGCAGCATGCGGTCGGCGATGTAGCGCTGCGAGAGCCTCACCGCCGCGACGATGGCGCCGTCGGTGATGCGGATGCCGTGGTGCACCTCGTAGCGCTCCTTCAGGCCGCGCAGGATGGCCACGGCCTGCTCCCAGGTGGGCTCCTCCACCAGCACGGGCTGGAAGCGGCGCTCCAGGGCGGGGTCCTTCTCGATGTGCTGCCGGTACTCGTCGATGGTGGTGGCGCCGATGCAGTGCAGCTCGCCCCGCGCCAGGGCCGGCTTGAGGATGTTGCTGGCGTCCATGGCACCGCCGGTGGCGCCGGCGCCGACGAGGGTGTGCATCTCGTCGATGAACAGCAGCACCTCGCCCTCCTTGTCGGTCACCTCCTTGATGACCTTCTTGAGGCGGTCCTCGAACTCGCCGCGGTACTTGGTGCCGGCGATGAGCGCGCCCATGTCGAGCGCGAGCACCCGCTTGTCCTTCAGGCCCTCGGGCACGTCGCCCTCGACCAGGCGGCGGGCCAGGCCCTCCACCACGGCGGTCTTGCCCACGCCCGGGGCGCCGATCAGCACCGGGTTGTTCTTGGTGCGGCGGCTGAGGATCTGGATGGTGCGCCGGATCTCCTCGTCGCGGCCGATGATGGGGTCGATCTTGCCGGCCCGCGCCAGGGCGCACAGGTCGCGCGCGTAGGTGTCCAGGGCCGACTGTTGGCCGTCCGCGGCGCCGGCCTCGTCGTCGCCCTGGTAGGGCTGGTCGGCGCCGGTCTGCTCCAGGGCGCGGGCGAGCGCCTTCGCGCTGACGTCGAAGGTCTTCATGACGCTGCCGGCCCGGCCGGGATCGGCGGCCAGAGCCAGCAACAGTTCCCGCGTGCCGACCATGCCGCCGGACGCCTTGGCCAGCTTCTCGGCCTCCAGCAGCAGGCGCTGCAGGTCGCGGCTGGTACCCGGCACGTCCACGTGCTGGACCGTGGGCAGGGTGCGCAGCTCCTGCTCGGCGGTGCGGGCGATCAGCGCAGGGTCCAGCTCCAGGCCGCGCAGGACGTTGGTCGCCAGGCCGGTCTCCGCCAGCAGGGCCCAGAGTAGGTGCAGGGGCTCCAGCTCGGCGTGCTTCAGTTCGTAGGCCTTGGACTGGGCCCGCTGCAGGGTGTCCATGGCGTTGACGGTCAGGTTCTTCACGGGGACCTCCCGGGTCGTATGTTCAGGGGACTGATTGCATGGGTGGTGCCATGCGGCGGGGGTCGGCGCGATAGTACATAAGTGTAAATACATCAATATATTGCACACCGCACCGCCGAGCTGTATACAGCATACAGCCGCGGCCCGACCTGCCGGATTGGCGTGCTGTCATGTCATTGCGGCGGGGCGCCGACCCCCTGCCCCGGAGCAACCGGTGGTTCCCTGAAATCAAAAAGCTTACCGTTTCCTTGAAGTTTGATCCCTGGATCGTGTAGTATATGATCTGCCAAATTACCGAACATGCCGGTCATTGATCTTAGCTTTCATCAACGGGGGACACGATGATCCGCTTCCGCACAACCATGCTCGTGCTCGTCCTGGCCGCCGGTCTGGCGGTCGTCCAGCCGGCCCAGGCCCTGGACGGCTGGAGCCACGCCCGCATCCTGACCGTCACCAACCCCGGCCCGGCGCTGGTCGACTACCAGGTCAAGATCGTCCTGGACGATGGCAACTTCGACTTCGCCCAGGCGGCGCCCGACGGTGCCGACCTGCGCGTGACCGCGCTGGACCTCGAAACCTTGCTGCCCTACTGGATCGAGACCTGGGACCCGATCGCCGGGCAGGCCGTGGTCTGGGTCCGCGTGGACGCCCTGCCCGCCGCGGGCACGCGCGACCTCGTCCTTCACTGCGGCAACCCCGTCGCCACCGCTGCCGGCGACGGCGCGGCCACCTTCCTGTTCTACAGCGGCTTCGAGGAACTGGCGGGCCAGACCGGCATGAACGCGCCGGCGCCGCTGGTCACCCCCACCTACGACGGCTCGGGCCAGGTGGTGCACCCGGACGTGGTCCACGTGCCCGGCGGCTGGAACGGCTACGAGTACTGGATGGCCATGACCCCGTACCCCAACAGCAACGACGACTACGAGAACCCGTCGGTGCTGGCCAGCCACGACAACCTGACCTGGGTCGTGCCGCCGGGGGTGTCCAACCCCCTGGCGCCCGAACCGCCGGGCCACAACGACGACACGGACATGCTGCTGGTCGATGGCCAGATGATCATCTACTACAACGAGACCAACAGCGACGGGAACACCTACCTCAAACGCCTGGCCTCGACCGACGGCGTCTCCTGGGGCACGGCGCATACGGTCATCACCACGCCCAACTACATCATGTCGCCCACGGTGATCCACGACGGCACCGAGTACATCATGTGGTACGTGCACTCACCCGGCGGCTGCACCTCTTCCTACCAGAACTTCTACCGGCGCACGTCGGCCGACGGCATCGCCTGGGGACCGGCCCAGCCGGTGACCATGGACCATCCCGGCCGCGTGCTCTGGCACCTGGACGTGCAGCTGAACGACGGCCTGTACACGACGGTGTTCATTTCCTATCCCCAAGGATCCTCTTGCGGCAACACGCGCCTGCACTACGCCGAGAGCGCCGACGGCCTGAGCTGGACGGCCAACCCGCTGCCGCTGCTGGAGCGCTCGGCCTCCGGCTGGGACAGCGCCAACATCTACCGCGCGTCCTTCACCCAGGACGGCACCTGGCTGCGCATCTGGTACTCGGCCATGTCCAGCGGCGGCCAGTGGCGGGTCGGCTACACCGAAGGCGACCTGGAGGATTTCCTCGGCGAGCCGGGGACGTCGACCTGGAGCTCGCTGCACGGCAACGTCGCCGCCACCACCGAGTACCCCCGCACCGGCACCCACGGCCTGCGCGAGATCGGCGGCTCCACCTACCCCCAGGTCTTCGGCGCCCTGGACGGCACCGGCGTCTGCGTCAACGTCTGGTACCGCGAGGCCATGAGCACCGCCACCGACTTCATGGCCCTGATC
>JACZKN010000482.1 GCA_014859985.1 Candidatus Krumholzibacteriia bacterium
CCCCGCGGCCGTCCACCCCGCCGCCCTGCTGGTGGCCGGCCCGGTCCCGGTGCCTCTGCCCGCCTTCCACGACGCCGACCGCGCGGGCGTCACCCTGGACGACCTGCTGGGCGAGCAGACCGCCCTGCCCGGGGACAGCTGGCCCGCCGTCGGGCGCTCGTTCCCGGCGCCGGGCGGCGAGCTGTCCTGGAGGGAGGCGGCCACGGCTTCGTTCACCCCGCCGCACGACGTCGCCGCCACGGCCTGGACCGCGGTCTTCGTGCACACCGACCGTTGGCAGAAGGCGAAACTGACGGTGGTCTCGCCCCGGCCGCTGAAGGGCATGCTCGACGGCAAGACCCTGGCCCTGGCCAAGGGCGCGGGCGACACCCTGACCGCCGACCTCGAGCTGGAGATCGGCAAGCACGTGGTCGTGCTGCGCAGCCTCTTCGAGCCGGCGAAGGAGGGCGACTGGGCCCTGACGCTGACCGTCACGCCCGACGCCAAGGCCGGCGACGGCACCCTTGCGCTGACCACCAGCCCGGAGCGCGTGACGGACGTGCGACTGGTCCTGGACGCGCCGCGCTGCACCGACCTGGCCCTCTCCCCCGACGGCGCGCTGGTCGCCCTCACCCTGAAGGAGGTGCGGCACGGCAGCGCCGCCGAAAGCTGGCTGGAGATCCGCGCCACGCAGGACGGCAAGCTGGTGGACCTGTGGCGCGGCGGCGGCGCGCCCTCGGACCTGCGCTGGCTGGACACGGGCCGACGCCTCTCCTGGCGCACCGACACCGACGGCAAGGCCACCCTCTGGCTGCGCGACCTGGACACCGCGACGTTCACCGCCGCCGTGGCCGGCGTGGAGAAGATGGGCAGCTGGCTGTGGGCCCCCGACGGCTCCTTCGTGGTCTACGAGCTGAAGCGCGAGCCCGAGGCCGACAAGCGCAAGGTCAAGCGGG
The DNA here is from genome assembly GCA_014859985.1 of Candidatus Krumholzibacteriia bacterium. GTDB lineage: Bacteria > Krumholzibacteriota > Krumholzibacteriia > LZORAL124-64-63 > LZORAL124-64-63 > JACZKN01. The sequence goes on from JACZKN010000482.1 coordinate 936, forward strand.
TCGTCAACCCCGCCGACCGCCAGGCCTGGTACCGCAACCGCAACCACCTGGTGCAGTGCTTCGTGCCCGGGGGCGCCACCCGGCGCCTGACCGCGGGACCGGTCAGCCCCGACAGCTGGCGCATCGCGCCCGACGGCAGGAGCCTGCTCTTTTTCCTGAGCGAGCAGGACCTGGCGACCCGGCCCTACTTCACCAGCGAACTCTGGCTGCTGGACCTCGGGACCCTTGAGGCGCAGAAGCTCCTGGACGACCGCTGGATCGGCGGCGCCGAGTTCAGCCCCGACGGAAAGACCCTGCTGCTGTCGGGTTCGGTGTCGGCGTTCGGCGGCCTGGGCCGTGACCTGCCCGAGGGCATGCAGGCCAACGACTACGGCGGCCAGCTCTACCTGTGGAGCCTGGCGGACCGCGCGCCCGTGGCCGCGACCCGCGGTCTGGTCCCGGACGTGGAGTCGGCCGCCTGGTGCGCGGCCGACGGCATGATCTACGCCAAGTGCATCGACACCCAGTACGTGAACATCTACCGGGCGAAGCCCGGCAAGGGCGAGCCCCGCTGGGAGAAGGTGCAGACGGGCCTCGGCGCCACCGACCAGATCGCCCTGCCGCGCCGGGGCGGCACCGCCGTGGCCCGCGGCAGCGACGCCACCACGCCCCACCGGGTGCACACGATCGACCTGAAAGCCAACAAGTCGCGGCTGCTGCTGGACCCCGGCGCCGAGGCCTGGCAGGACGTGGCCTTCGGGCGCAGCGAGCCGTGGACGGCGGCGCTGCCGGACGGCGCCCGGCTGGACGGCCGCATCTGGTACCCGCCCGGCTTCGATCCGTCCCGCACCTACCCGCTGATCGTCTACTACTACGGCGGCACCAGCCCCATCGACGTGACCTTCGGCGGCCGCTACCCCAAGAACGTCTGGGCAGGGCAGGGCTACGTGGTGTACACGCCCAACCCGTCCGGAGCCACCGGCTACGGCCAGGAATTCGCCGCCCGCCACGTCAACGACTGGGGCCGGCTCACCGCACGTGAAGTGATCGAGAGCACCAGGGCGTTCCTGGCCGCCCACCCCTGGGCCGACGCCGAGGCCGTGGGCTGCATCGGCGCCAGCTACGGCGGCTTCCTGACCGAATACATCCTCACGCAGACCGACATCTTCGCCGCGGGCGTCAGCCACGCGGGCATCTCGTCGATCAGCAGCTACTGGGGCGAGGGGCTGTGGGGCTACGCCTACGGCGCGCGCGCCCTCGCGGACGCCTTCCCCTGGAGCGACCGCGACCTCTACGTGGAGCAGAGCGCCCTGTTCAGCGCCGACCGGATCACCACACCGCTGTTGCTGGTGCACGGCGACAGCGACACCAACGTGCCCGTGGGCGAGAGCGACCAGCTGTTCACGGCGCTGAAGCTGCTCGGGCGCGAGGTGGAGTACGTGCAGTTCCAGGGGCAGGACCACTTCGTCCTGGACCACGGCCAGCGCATCGTCTGGAACGACACGATCCTGGCTTTCTTCGCCAAGCACCTGAAGCAGCGGCCGGCCTGGTGGGAGGCCCTGCATCCGGAGCCCAAGGACTGGCGCTAGGCCGGACGGCAGCGGGGCGGTACCGGCCGGCACCGCCCCGCGTCGGCGACCGGACCCCGGTCCTAGCGGAACAGCGCCTTGACCGCCCCGAACGACGCCTCGTCGTTGGACACGACACTGGACAGCTCCATCTGCCCGCGGATCTCCCCGCCGGGGAACGCCGTGGTGTGCACGTTGACGTAGATGTTGCCGGCGGCCAGGTCGGCCAGCTGCCCCGCGGTCATGGCCCAGATGCCGTTGACCGGCGAGCCCAGCGGCAGGCCGAAGGCGACGCCCCCGTTGGCGCCTGCCGGCGCGGTGTGGAAGTGGGCCCCGGTCTGGGCCGCGGAAAGGCCGTCGAACTCCAGGGTCCAGGCGGCCTGCAGGGTCTCCGTGTCCACGACGATGGTCGCCGCGCCACCGGCCGTCGAAGCATTCGGCGGCACCTCGTTGGCGCCCGACAGGATGGTGGTGTAGGTGGCGATGTCCGCCAGGGCGGCGCCGGCCCCCAGGCACGCGGCGCAGGCCAGCAGGATCAGGCTCTTGCTCAAGGAATGCATGGTTCATCCTCCGGTCTCGGTGAACGGTGTTATCCGGATCAAAAGTAAACCATAATTCTCCTGTATTGTCGAGTCCCGATCCGGGTGGCGGCCGTTGCCGGCTTTGGCTATCGAATCTATATATTCAACATCGCCGTATCGGGGGATGCGGCCAGCCTGATATCGGGCCCACGCCTTGACGAGGAGGGAAACCCATGCTCATTTCCAAGCGGGCCCACGGCCGGGTGATGGTGATCCACCTGGCGGGCAAGTTCGAAGGCGGTCCGGACCGCGACAAGCTGTTGGCCACGACGAAACTGGTCCTCGAGGACGGCTTCCGAGAGATCGTCGTGAGCTTCCTGGGGGTGCGCTTCCTGTCCTCCAACGGCGTGGGGATCATGATCGCCATGAAGGCCCTCGTGGACGCCGTGGACGCGCGGCTGGTGCTGTGCAATTTCAACGAGCGCGCGCTGTCGGTGGTCCACATCCTGCGGCTGGAGGAGGTCATCCCCGTGGCGAAGAACATCCAGGCCGCGCGGGCCCTGCTGCGCCACCGGGGCGGGGACGAGCAGGCCGAGGCGCGGGCCTGAAACCGACCCTGCTGGTGGCCGCCGCCGGCTTGACTACCTTGTCGCCGTGGCCGGCCCCGTCCCTGGCGGGGCCGGCCTGCCCTTGACCCCGGTGTCCTTGACCAGCGCAGGACGGCGACCATGAACGGACCCCTGAACGCCCGCCAGCCGCGGGCGGGCACCGCCCAGAAGGCCCTCGAGTTCAACCTCGACCCCCTGCTCTACGGCTCCATCGCCGAGATCGGCGCGGGGCAGGAGGTGGCCCGGCACTTCTTCCGGGTCGGCGGGGCGTCCGGGACCATCGCCAAGACCACATCCGCCTACGACATGCGCTTCAGCGACGCCATCTACGGCCCCTCCGCCTCCGGGCGCTACGTGGCCCGCGACCGCCTGCTGCGCATGCTGGACCACGAGTACGGCCTGATCATCGAGCGGGTGGCTACCACCCGGCCCCCCGAGTCCCGCTACTTCGTCTTCGCCGACACGGTGGCCGCCCGCCGCTTCGGGGTCGAAAGCGAGGACCACGGCTGGCTGGGGATGCTCTTCCAGCACGCGCCGGGCGCCGCGCCCAGCCGCGTGGTGGTCCACGTCGGGCTGTTCGACGAGACCAACCAGGACCAGCAGGAGGCCCTGGGCATCCTGGGCGTGAACCTCATAGACTCGTGCTTCCGCTACCACGACGACGCCGGCCAGCTGGTGGACTCCCTGGCCGAGAATCTGGCCTGGGGCCGGGTGGAGGTCGACAGCGTCGAGCTGGACGGTCCCGCCTTCGCCGGCGTCGACCGGCTCGCCATGGGCCTGCGCGTGGTGTCGTCCAGCCTGGGGCCGGTGGTCATCTTCGCGCCGGACGGGCGGGTGGCCCTGCCGGCGGACGTGCTCTACCGAAAGGTCCCCCTGCTGCTGCGCGGCACCTTCCGCCCCTTCACCCACGTGCACGCGGACATGGCCGCCCGGGGCGCCGACGGCCTGGCGGCCGAGCTGGGCATCGCCCGCGAGGACATCGTCCTCTTGTGCGAGATGAACATCGCCCGGCACCTGTACGAGGGCGTGGACGAGGTCTCGGACCTGCAGGTGCGCGTGGAGATGCTCAACGCCCTGGGCCTGCACGCGATGGTGACCAGCCACCTGCGGTTCTTCCGGCTGGCCGAGCACTTCCAGCGCCACGACCTGCGCCGCATCGCCTTCCTGCTGAGCGTGGCCGACCTGCACGCCATCTTCGACGACGCCTACTACGCGGGCCTGGACGGCGGCATGCTCCAGGCCATCGCCCGCCTGTTCGCGTCGGACTCGAAACTGCTGGTGTACCCCAACCTGACCGTCGAGGGCGACGTGCGCACGGTCGCGAACCTGCGCCTGCCCGAGGACCACGCCCACCTGTACCGGCATCTGGTGGTGAACCGGCGCATCCTGGGCCTGGAGGCCGACCCTGCCCGGTTGGTGGCCTTCGACCCGGAGGCCCTCGGAGCGCTGATCGCCGCCGGCGACGAGCGCTGGCGCGAGCTGGTGCCGGCGGCGGTGCAGGCGCGGATCGGGGAGCTGAGGCTCTGACGGAGGCCGCGGTCGGCGGCCAGTCACCTTTGTAGTCACCCTGCCCCCTCCCCATACCGGACCAGCTGCGTGATCCGTATCCCCGGTTGCCGCCAGCGATGCCTAGGGACGGCCCATGACCACGGCATGGTAGAGGAGCATGTAGGTGGTGTTCGGAGGGGAATAGGTGGTGAACCAGATGTCGTCGATGGTGACGTCCAGCCTCGTGATCTCGGCCCCCTGGAGGTCCGGAAAGTATTCTCCCGAGTATCCCCCCTGCCACAGGAGCTGCTCGGTGGTGCCGCCGCCCGAGAGAATGGCGCCGGCGGGTCCTCTCAGGTAGAGCAGGATATTGTCGTTCACGCCATTGGTGAGCATCGCCACGGCGCGGGCGAAATCGGGACTGCTGTCCGCGTCGATCGTGAACTTCCTTTCCTTGTCGCTCTCATCCAGGGAAAGATGGAAAAGGGTGTCGCCGGTCGCGTAGCTGAAATCGATGCGGAGGGAGCCGATGGTTTGGCCGACCGAGCCGGAATACACGCGCACGTATTGGGCGAGGGGCTGCTCCGCGACCGCGGGGCAGGTGGCGTCATCTTCACCGCAGGCGGGGAGCAGGCACATGACCGTCGCCAGGATGAGCAGGGCGGGATGACCTCTCATGTCTACTTTCCTCTCGACGGGGTGCGGTGGCGGGCCGGGAACACCGGAAATGCCGACGTAACTGAAAGTAGTCTTTCAGCATGGTGAGCATAGCACGGCGGTTCGATGCAAGCCAACGCTGCGGAATCGGAATTCCGCGGCATCCCGGTGGGCGCAGGGGGCGGTTGGATTTCCTATCCGCCGGGATTCGCGCGATTCGAGGCGGGCCCCTGGGGAAGGGCGATCGACACGGTCCTGGGCATCGCGCTCGTCTGGTGGGGGATCGGCTTCGGATCGGTCTTCCAGGACGTCGCAACCGCGATCGGCCTCTTCGCGCTGACCGCGGGGCTTTTCAACACCTGCTGGCTGGCGCCGCTGGTGGGCTTTCCCTTCCGCGGTCGGGACGTGCGGTCGTCCTGAGGGGGGACTGGCGGACCCGTGCTCTTCGACATGTTCGATAGTGGCCGCGCGTTTCCTGTTTGTGGTATCATGGTCGCACCGGGGTGGTGACGGACCGCCACGGGCGCCGCCTTCCCCGGGCACCAGGGGGAGGTGCGTGCCATGCCGTTCGAGGATTCCCGCCCGCCGTTCCGTTCCCGCCAGCGCTTCCCCTCCCCCGCCTCTGCGACCTCGCTTCCCGGAGGATGCGCCATGTCCCGTCCGTCCAGAATCCCGCTCCTAGTCCTGCTCGTCCTCCTGTCCGCCGCCACGGCCTGGGCTGGCGCCGTGACGCCCCACCTGATCTCGTTCCAGGGGCGAGCGCTCGATCCCGACCAGGTCCCCATCGTGGCCGGCGGCCTGGCGGTGCGGATCTACGACGCCCAGACCGGAGGCACGCTGGTCTACGACTCGGGGACCGAGTTCGACGGGGCCATCGCGGACGGCATCTTCACCGTGGTCCTGGGCGGCGGCGCGCCGCTGAACCTCGACAACACCCTGATGTACTGGCTGGAACTCGACCTGGACGGCGCGGAGGTCATCGGCGACGCCGCCGGCGGGAGGCAGGCGTTCTACCCCGGCGGGGGCAGCCACGCCCGGCCGGACCTCGAGGCCCGGATCGACGCCCTGGAAGACATCGTCTTCTTCGCCTGCGACCCGGGCGACTACGACCTTAACCTCAACCCCGCCGACGGCTGCGAGTTCACGCTCGACACCGGCGGGATCTACGTCTCGGTCGACGACCCCTCGGCCTCCGACGATTCCGGCTGCGGGTACGGCCCCGACGGCACCGGCCACTATCCCTGCGCGACCATCTCGTTCGGGATCATGCGCGCCACGTCCCTGGGGCGCACCACCGTCCACGTGGCGGACGGGGTCTACGACGAGTCCATCGACCTCGTGAACGGGATCTCGCTGCGCGGCGGCTACCGGCCCGACACCTGGGAGCGTCACGTGGAGTCCACCGCCACGACCGTGATGGGCAACACGGGCAGCGGTCACCGCAAGACCTTGCGGGCGCTGGGCATCAGCGCGCCCACCACGGTGGAGGGCTTCGTGATCTACGGGGAGAACAACCCCGAGCCCGGCGGCAACAGCTACGCCGTCTACGTTGCCGGCTCCACCGCCCTGAGCCTGAGCGGCAACCGGATCTTCGCGGGCCAGGGCGGCACCGGCACCGACGGGATCGACGGGGCCGGTGGTCCCTCCGGCCAGGCCGGACAGTCCGGGCTGCCCGCCTTCGACACCGGCCAGAGCCCCTGCGTGTCGCTGAACCGAGCGGGGGGCGCCGGCGGGACCCTGACCCACCTCGGCCAGGTCCTCGACGGGGGCGCCGGCGGCAACGCCGTCTGTCCCCCCAGCTACGACACGCAATCCTCGGCCCACGACGGGGAAGGAGGGTCCGGCCCCTCGCCGGGCAGTGGTGGCGCCGCGGCGGTGGATCGGTCGCTGAACACCTCCGGCCAGTGCTACCTGCCGACCTTCGGTCCCAACGAGGCGACCGCCGGCGCGGACGGGGCCGACGGCAGCCACGGGTCCGGCGGAACCGGCGCGGTCTCGGCCGTCGGCAGCGTGGCCGGCGGTGAATGGAACGG
>JACZKN010000483.1 GCA_014859985.1 Candidatus Krumholzibacteriia bacterium
GCGTCATCCTGCGCTGAACCGGCGCGCCGCGGTGCCGTCCGTCGACCTGGCGGGCGGGCCGCCCCGCCCGCGCAGGAGCGTTCAGCCTAGAACTTCCGCCACAGCTTCTGCCACGGCGCCATGTCGTCCGCCGGCACCAGGTGCTCGCCGCCGCCGGAGAACGGCGCGCCCATGGCGTCCAGCTCCTTGACCAGCGCCGGGATGGCATCGTCGATGATGGCCATCAGGCGCGGGCCGACCATCGCGAAGTCCGCGGCGGCCAGCTGCACGCCGCGGCGCTGGGTCTCGGTGGGCCCCATGGTGGTGCTGCGCAGGCCCCAACTGACGCGGCCCAGGCGCTCGCGGACCGAAGCGGGCGTGGGTTCCTCGCGGTTGCCGATGGTTTCGTCGCCGCCCAGGGTGATCCACAGGTCGCGCAGCTCGTTCTCCAGGGCGCCGATACGGTTCTGCATCTGTGGCGCCGCGACCGCCGCCGCGGCCACGCGCAGGCGGGCCAGCCGGTCCATGGCCAGGCGCCACTCGCGCGTCGCCCCGTCGACGCGCCGGCGCAGGTCCTCGGTCTCGAGCTCGAAGGCCAGCTTGGCGGCCTGGTCGCCGGCCAGGGGGCTGAGGTCCAGGTCGCGCACCTCGAACCGCACCGGGCCCGCGAGCAGGGTCTCCTCGCCGCCGATCCGGGTGTGCAGCTCGACGGTGTAGGTGCCCGCCAGGGCCAGCGGACCGTCGGAGACCTCCGCCCACGGCGAGCGCTCGGTCGCCTTCACCGGCGACGCCGGGGCGGCCCCGGGCCAGCGCAGGTTCCAGTCGACGCGGTGCAGGCCGCTGCCGACGGGCCCGCTCAGGCGCCGCACCACCCGGCCCTCGGGCGTGCGGACGGTCAGCAGCACCTGCGGCGCCTCCTCGCGCTCCTCGGCGCGCAGGTCGTCCCAGGCGGGGTAGTAGACGGGCTTCTTCTCCTTGGCCAGCGCCTTCTCCGCCTCGTGGCGCCGGGCCTCCAGGGACTTCAGCCCGTCCTTCAGGTAGTAGGTGAACACCGCGCCGTAGGGCGGATTGTCGGCGCTCCAGTCCTGGCCGCCGTCGCTGCCGGGGCCCAGGTTGCTGGGGATGTAGCGCAGGGCGGGCCGCACCGGAAACAGCAGGCCGGGCTGATCGAGCTGCGCCTCGGTGAGGCCGCGCAACGGCGTGTAGTCGTCCAGGACGTAGAAGCCGCGGCCGAAGGTGGCCAGCACGACGTCGTTCTCGCGGCGCTGGATCTCCAGGTCGGGCACCTTGATGGTGGGCAGGCCGGCGCCGAGCTCGATCCAGCGCTCGAAGTCGCGGGTGAAGTAGACGCCGAACTCGGTGCCGAGGAAGAACAGGTCGGGGTCGACGTGGTCCTGCCGGATGGAGAAGGCGGTGCCGCGTTCGGGCAGGTCGCCGGCGATGTTCCGCCACGACTTGCCGTAGTCGCCGCTCAGGTAGACGTGGGGCCTGAGGTCGTTCCGCTTGCGGTTGTCCAGGGTGCAGTAGACCACGCCCTTGCGGTGCAGGTCGGCCGTCAGGTCGTGCACGTAGCTGCCCTGCGGCGCCTTGCCCACCTGGTCGATGCGGGTCCAGGACTTGCCGCCGTCGCGGGTGACCTGCACCAGGCCGTCGTCGGTGCCCACGTAGAGCACGCCCTCCTCGAGGGGCGACTCGTCCAGGGACACCAGGTTCCCGTAGAACGACGTGCTGCGGTTCTTGGCCACGGTGTCCAGGGGCCAGACCCGGCCCATGACCTCGAGCCGGTTGCGGTCGACCCCGCTGGTGAGGTCGCCCGAGATCCTCGTCCAGGAGTCCCCGCGGTCGTCGCTGCGGAACAGCTTGTTGGCGCCGAAGTACAGGCGCGTGGGGCTGTGGGGCGAGATCAGGAAAGCCGCATCCCAGTTCCACTTGAGGATCTCGCCCTGGTCGGGCATGGGCTTGATGTCGATGCGCTCGCCGGTCCTGCGGTCGAAGCGCACCAGGTTGCCGTGCTGCCACTGGCTGTAGACGATGTCCGGGTTGCCGGGCTCGCTGGCGGGCTCGAAGCCGTCGCCGCCAAGGGTGACGAACCAGTCGCCGGTGGTGATGCCCTGCTCGCTGAGCGTGCGCGAGGGCCCGCCCTGGGTGTTGTTGTCCTGGGTGCCGCCGTAGACGTTGTAGAACGGCGTGTCGTCGTCCACCGACACCCGGTAGAACTGGGTGACGGGGATGTTCTCCATGAAGCGCCACTGTTCGCCGCGATCGAAGCTCTCGTAGAGGCCGCCGTCGCTGCCGACCAGGATGTGGTCGGGGGTGTCCGGATCGATCCAGATGGCGTGGTCGTCCACGTGCTTGCCCTTCAGGGGCACGCGGTGCCAGTTCCTGCCGCCGTCCTCGGTGCGGTGCAGGTAGGTGTCGAGGCTGTAGAGGCGATCGGCGTCGTGGGGGTCGACGTGGATCTCGTTGTAGTACTGGGGGCTGGAGCTGATGTAGTCGCTCATGCGCGACCAGTTCTCGCCCGCGTCGGTGCTGCGGTAGAAACCGCTCTTGTCGCCCACGGCCTCGACGATGGCGTAGACGGTGGCGGGGCGCCCGGGCGCCACGGCCAGGCCGATGCGGCCCTTGTCGCCGCCGGGCAGGCCCTTGTCGATCTTGCGCCAGGTGGCGCCGCCGTCGGTGGACTTGTGGACGCCGCCCTCGGGGCCGCCGTTGATCAGGGTCCAGGTGTGGCGCCGGCGCTGGTAGGCCGACGCGTAGACGACGTCGGGGTCGCGCGGGTCGAGCTCGATGCAGACCACGCCGGTGTCGTCGCTGATGTGCAGCACGCGCGTCCAGGTGTCGCCGCCGTCGGTTGTCTTGTAGAGGCCGCGGTCGCCGCCGGGGCCCCAGGCCGAGCCCATGGCCGCCACGTAGACGATGTCGCCGTCGGCGGGGTGGACGACGATCTCGCCGATGTGCATCGACTCCTTCAGCCCCACGTTCTTCCAGCTCCTGCCGCCGTCGAGGGACTTGTAGACGCCGTCGCCGTAGCTCACCGAGCGCTGGCTGTTGTTCTCGCCCGTGCCCACCCACACCACGTTGGGGTCGGTGGGGTCGATGGCCACGCAACCGATGGAGTAGCTGCCCTCGCCGTCGAAGATGGGCGCGAAGGTGACGCCCGCGTTGCGCGTCTCCCAGACGTTGCCGCTGGCCACGGCCACGTACCAGTGGGCCTTGTCGCGGGGGTTGACGGCGAGGTCGCCGATGCGGCCGGACATCAGGGCCGGGCCGAGGGACCGCCACTTCAGCCCGCTGAAGGTGCCGGAGGACCAGGGGCCCTTGTCGGCGGCCTTGTCGTCCGTGTCGTCGTTGTCGGCGGCGAGGGCGGGCAGGCTGGACAGCACGGCCGCAGCGGCCAGGAGCAGAAGGGTGCGCTTCACGGGGTCTCCTTTGGCGGGCCGGACACGCGGGCGGCGGGGCCCGGCGTGTCCGGGACGTGGTCGGGGATCGCTCGGCGCATCATAGCCCGTCGCGGGTCGGGAGGGCAAGGCGGGAGGCCGCGGCCCGGCCCGCCCCCGTGATTCGGGATGACAACGGCGCCCGGCTCGACCATATTGCCCGCGCACCGCCGGCTGCGCGGGCAGATCCGTGTGCCCTGCCCCCGCGAAAACGGCCACCGTGAGCCGAGGAAGAGAACCATGGGACGTGCCTTCGAGTACCGACGCGCGGCCAAGGAGAAGCGCTGGGACCGGATGTCCAAGCTGTTCCCCAAGCTGGCCAAGGCCATCACCGTGGCGGCCAAGCAGGGCGGGACCGACCCCGAGATGAACGCGCCCCTGCGCACGGCGATCCTCAACGCCAAGGCGCAGAACATGCCCAGGGACAACATCGAGGCAGCGGTCAAGCGCGCCAGCGGCAAGGACGCCGCCGACATCACCGAGATCGCCTACGAGGGCAAGGGCCCGCACGGGGTGCTGATCCTCGTCGAATGCGCCACCGACAACACCCAGCGCACCGTCGCCAACGTCCGCAGCTACTTCAACAAGTTCGGCGGCCACCTGCTGCCCAGCGGCTCCCTGGAGTTCCTGTTCGACCGCCGGGCCGTGTTCGAGTTCGCCCGGCCCGCCGGCACGCCGCTGGACGAGCTGGAGCTCGCCCTGATCGACGCCGGCCTGCAGGAGCTGGTCGAGGACGCGGGCACGGTCTACGTCTACGGCGACTACACCGACTTCGGCAGCCTGGCCGCCGCGCTCGAGGACCTGGGGATCGAGGTCGCCAGGGCCGGCCTCCAGCGCGCCGCGCAGAACCCCCAGGAGTTCGGCGAGGCCGAGCTGGCGGAGATCGAGAAGCTGCTCGACCGCATCGAGGACGACGAGGACGTCCAGGCGGTCTACACGAATATCGCCTAGGGCGCCGAGGTCAGGACCGGCCCACCGCCGCGCCCAGCAGATCCCGCGCCCGCGCCAGCGCCTCGTCGATGTCCGCGGTGACGTTCTCGCGTCCGACCAGCGCGTCGATGCCCGCCTTGTGCAGCGTGGCCAGCGGCCCCGGCTGCACCCCCGACAGCACCACGCGCGTGCCCGACTTCGCCGAGCGGATGCACACGTCCTCCAGCGCGTGCAGCGCCGTGGCGTCGATGGCCGGCACGTGGCGCAGGCGCAGGATCAGCACCCGGGGCGCCCGGTCGATGCGGTTGATGGCGGTCTTGAACTTGTCGGCCGCGCCGAAGAAGAACGGCCCGTAGACCTCGAACACCGCCACGCCGTCCGGCACCTCGCGCAGCATCAGGGCGCCCGGGTCGCTGGTCTCGTCCTGCTCCCGCAGCGAGGGTACGTAGCCGGTCTGGGTGACGTCGCTCATGCGTTTCATGAACAGCAGCGCGCTCAGCACCACGCCCGCCTGGATGGCGATGGTCAGGTCCACCACCACCGTCAGCAGGAAGGCGTTGACCATCACCACGACGTCGCTCTTGGGGCTCTTGAGCAGCTTCAGGAAGTAGCGCCACTCGCTCATGTTCCCGGCCACCACCAGCAGGATGCCCGCCAGCACGGCCATGGGGATCAGTTCGGCCCAGCGCCCGAACACCAGCATCAGGAGCAGCAGGGTCAGGGCGTGGACGATGCCCGCCACGGGAGTCCTGCCGCCGTTGCCCACGTTGGTCGCCGTGCGGGCGATGGCCCCGGTGGCGGGGATGCCCCCGAACAGGGGCGAGGCGACGTTGGCGACGCCCTGGGCGACGATCTCCATGTCCGAGCGGTGGCGGCGGCCGGTCATGCCGTCGGCCACCACCGCCGACAGCAGCGACTCGATGCCCGCCAGCAGCGCAATCGCCAGCGCGGGGGAGAACAGCTCGCGCACCAGGGGCCAGGACAGGTCCGGCAGCCGCGGCATGGGCAGCGACGACGGCACCGCCCCGAAGCGCGAGCCGATGGTCTCGACCGGCAGCCCGAACACCTGCACCGCCGCCGTGGCCAGGATGATGGCCACCAGCGAGCCCGGCACCCGCCGCGTCACCCGCGGCCAGGCCCACACCAGGGCGGCCGTGCCCAGCCCCAGCACCAGCGCCCACGGATTCCAGGTGGGCAGGGCCGCCGCGTAGGCCTGCAGCCTGGGCAGGAACTCGCCCGGCACCTCGTCCATGCGCAGGCCCAGCAGGTCCCGCACCTGGGTCAGGGCGATGATCAGGGCGATGCCCCCGGTGAAGCCCACGGTCAGGGGGTAGGGGATGAAGCGGATGACGCCGCCCAGGCGGGCCAGGCCCATGATCATCAGCAGCACGCCGGCCATCAGGGTCGCCGTCTGCAGGCCGGCGTAGCCGTGCTTGTGCACGATCTCGGCGACCAGCACCACGAAGGCGCCGGTGGGCCCGCCGATCTGCACCCGGCTGCCGCCCAGGGCGGAGATGATGAAGCCCGCCACCACGGCGGTGATCAGGCCCTGCTCGGGCGCCACCCCCGAGGCCACCGCGAAGGCGATGGCCAAGGGCAGGGCCACCACGCCGACGATGACCCCGGCGGTCACGTCCTGCACCAGCAGCGCGCGGGTGTACCCCTCGCGCAGCACCGTCACGAGCTTGGGTTCGAGCTTGGAGGCTTGCGTGGGGGGCCTGCTTTCCGCGGCGGGGCCGTGAACCGTGCCGCAGCCGGCGGCCGGAGGCGGATTCACGGCCAAGGCTGCGGGGGTGAATCTAGCGCCCCGCAGAAGCAGGGCAAGGAAAATCCCGATTCGGCCGCGGGCCGCCCGGCGGGCCGGCGCCAAGCTGTTTCCATTTGGCCCAAAGGGCCCTATGCTGGACGGGCGGAGCCGCAGCCCGGCCCGCCGCCACCTCCCGGCAAAGGACCGATCCCCATGGCCGACGCGCCCCGCATCCCCCTGCAGGTGGACGACCAGGACGTCCTGGCCGCCGTCCTGCAGGTGTGCGAACTGGTGCAGGGCGCCGGCGGCCGGGCCTGGCTCGTGGGCGGCGGCGTGCGCGACGGCGCCCGGGGGCTGGTGACCCGGGACGCGGACCTGGAGGTCTTCGGCCTGGAACCGGACGCCCTGCAGGCGCTGCTGGGCCGGGTGTTCGCCCTGGAACTGGTGGGGCGGAGCTTCGGCATCCTCAAGCTCAAGGGGCTGCCCATCGACGTGGGCGTGCCGCGCCGGGAGACCAGGACCGGCGCCGGCCACCGGGACTTCGCGGTGCAGGCCGATCCGTTCCTGGAACTGCACCTGGCCGCGGCCCGCCGCGACTTCACCATGAACGCCGTCTACCTCGACCCCCTGACGGGCGAGGTGAAGGACCCCTACGACGGCATCGGCGACCTGCAGCGGGGCCTGCTGCGCCACACCTCCGCCGCCTTCGGCGAGGATCCGCTGCGGGTGCTGCGGGGCATGCAGCTGGCGGCGCGCTTCGACCTCGAGGCCGCGCCGGAGACGGTGCGCGTCTGCCGGGGCATGGGCATGCAGGACCTGGCGGCCGAGCGGGTGGGCGAGGAGTGGCGCAAGCTGATCGTCCTGGGCGCCGTGCCCTCGCGGGGCCTGCGTTTCCTGGAACAGACCGGCTGGTTGCGCTTCTTCCCCGAACTGGACGCCCTGCGCGGCGTACCCCAGGACCCGCAGCACCATCCCGAGGGCGACGTCTGGGTCCACACCCTGCATTGCCTGGACGCCTTCGCCGACGAGCGCACCGGCGACCCCTGGGAGGACCTGGTGGTGGGCCTGGCGGTGCTCTGCCACGACCTGGGCAAGGCCGACCGGACCACCGTCGAGGAGGGCGGCCGCATCCGCAGCCTGGGCCACGAGGCGCGCAGCGTCGAGCTCGCCCGCGCCTTCCTGGGCCGCCTGACCGACCAGCGCCGGCTGGTGGAGCAGGTGCTGCCCCTGGTCGCGGAGCACGGCAAGCCCCAGCAGCTGTTCCAGGCCGGGTCGTCCGACGCCGCCGTGCGCCGCCTGGCCC
>JACZKN010000484.1 GCA_014859985.1 Candidatus Krumholzibacteriia bacterium
CCCATCAGGCCGCGCAGGTCCAGGCCGGGCAGGGCGGCCGCGGCCTCGGCGGCGGCCAGGGCCTCTTCCGGCGTCAGGCCCTGCTTCTGCGCCTCGCCGGAGATGTTCACCTCCAAGAGGACGGGCTGCACCACGCCGGCGTCCCGGGCCAGCCGGTCCAGGCGTCCGGCCAAGGTTGCCGAGTCGACCCCGTGCAGCAGGGTGAAGGCGCCGACGGCGCGCACCGCCTTGTTGGACTGCAGGTGGCCGATGAAGTGCCAGCGCACGGGCGCCGGGTCCAGGCCCCGGCCCCGCAGCAGCGCCGCCAGTTCGTCCTGCCGGGGCAGGGCGTCCTGGATGCGGTTCTCGCCCAGGTCCCGTTGGCCGGCGGCCACCACGGCGGCCACCAGTTCCAGCGGGACGCGCTTGGTCACCGCCACCAGCCGGACCGCACCCTCGGGGCGGCCGGCCCGGGCGCAGGCCGCGGCCAGGCGTCCGCGCACGGCGGCGAGGTTGGCGGTGACGGCGGCCGTGTCCATGGGCCTCCCGGACGGCGCTGGGGTCCGCCGCCATAGTGGACGAAAGACGGCCGCGGGGCAAGGCCCCACGGCCGTCGCAGAGCGGTGGCGGCCCCGCGCCCGGCGCCTAGCGCCAGCGCAGCAGCAGGGTGCGCGGGTCCAGCTCCATGGACACCTGGGCCGTGGTCTCGGTCTCGTGCTCCTTGGTGATCTTCACCTTGATGTGGTCGCCCTCGGGGCAGAGGTGGATGATCACGGCCAGGTCGGCGTCGAACCGGGCCACCTCCACCGGCACCTTCCGCGCGTCCACCTCCTGCCCCTCGCGGTGCAGGTTGGCGCTGGTCCAGACCTCGGCCTGCCAGCCGGCGGCCAGGCGGCGGATGCCTTCCATCTCCCACGGCTCGGTCTGCTCGAAGCGGGGGGTGCCGTCCATGATCACCATGTCGGGCGAGAAGCCGGTGGTCTCCTTCAGGAACGCCGCCGACTGCTCCAGCTTCTCCACGGAGAAGAAATCGCGGTTGTAGCACAGGATGTGGCGGCCGCGCTCCATCATCAGCTGGCGCTGGGGCACCTCGTTCATGCCCAGATCGTCGGCCATGGCGTGGAAGATCTGCTCGAAGAAGGCGGTGACGTGCTCCACCGACTCCTTCGTGGAGATGTACAGCACCTTGCGCCCCTGCAGCAGGGAGTCGATGGCCAGGCCGATCAGGAAACCGGTCTTGCCCACGCCCGTGCGCGAGAGCACCACGCCGATGTTCCCGATCCCCAGCCCGCCGCCGATGGCGCGGTCGAAGATGCGGACGGGGCTGCGCTCGATCAGGCTCTTCTGAAGCATCGTCTTCCTCACTCGCTGGAGGGGATCCCGCGACGCGGGGCCTAGCGGCCCTCGGCCCGCTTCTCCTGGTACTTCTTCACGAGGTCGGCGGCGACCTCGGCCGGTGCGGGGGCATACCGGGCGAATTCCATCGTGAACTCCGCCTTGCCCGCGGTGGCCGAGCGCAGGACCGAAGCATAACCGAACATCTCGGCCAAGGGAACATTCGCGTCGATGCGCACGAAACCCTTGTCCTCGGTGGTGCCGACGATGACGCCCCGGCGCTGCATCAGGGTCTTGATGATGTCGCCCTGGTGCTCGCTCGGACCCTCGACGCTGACCATCATCAGCGGCTCGAGGGCCACCGGGTTGCCCTCGTTGTAGAACCGGCGGACCGCCATGCGGCAGGCGGTGTTGAAGGCCATGTCCGAGGAGTCCACCGCGTGGGCGGCGCCGTCGGTCAGGGTCACGTGCAGGCCCTGCACCGGGGCCCCGATGTACTGGCCCTCGCTGACCGAGGAGGCGAAGCCCTTCTCGCAGGCGCCGATGTACTCGCTGGGGATGCTGCCGCCGATGACCTTGTTCTCGAAGTGGAAGGCGCCGTCGTCGGCGGGGGCGATCCGGCCCTCGATCTTGGCGTACTGGCCGGAGCCGCCGGTCTGCTTCTTGTGGACGTACTGGAAGTCCACCGGCCGGGTGATGGTCTCGCGGTACTTCACCTGGGGAGCGCCGGTCTTGACCACGGCGCCGTACTCGCGCTTGATGCGCTCGATGTAGACCTCGAGGTGCAGCTCGCCCATGCCGCTGATGATGGTGTCGCTGGTCTCGGAGTCCACGTGGGCGCGGAAGGTCGGGTCCTCGCGGGTGAAGCGGTGCAGGGCCTTGGCCATCTTGGCCGACGCCTTGGCGTCCTCGGGATAGACCGCGAGGCTGACCACCGGCTCGGGCACGTGCATGCTCGAGAGGCTGATGCGGTCGCCGCCGGTGAAGGTGTCGCCGCTGGCGCAGTCGATGCCGAACAGGGCGATGATGTCGCCGGCGTGGGCCGCCTCGATCTCCTCCATCTGGTCGGCGTGCATGCGGCCGATGCGCCCGATCTTGACCTTCTTGCCGGTGCGGCTGTTGAAGAGGTCCTCGCCCTTGCGCACCCAGCCCTGGTAGATGCGCACGTAGGTGAGCTGGCCGTAGGGGCCCTCCTCCAGCTTGAAGGCGTTGGCCACCAGGGCGTCGTCGGAACTGTTGGAGAGGGCGAAATCGCGCTCCTCGCCGCCGCGCAGCACCTCCAGGGCCCGGTTTTCCACGTCCGGGGGCGCCGGCAGGTAGCGGGTCACCGCGTCCAGCAGCAGCTGCACGCCCTTGTTCTTGTAGGCGCTGCCCATGAAGACGGGGGTCAACTGGTTGGCGATCACGCCCCGGCGCACCGCGGCGTGGATCATCTCCTCGGTGGCGGCGCCCTCGAGCAGGGCCTCCATCAGGTCGTCGCTGAACATGCTGACGGCGTCGAGCATCTCCTCGCGGCGGGCCTCGGCCTCCACCTGCAGGTGGGCGGGGACCTCGCTCCAGACGACCTTCTCGCCGCTGTCGCCGGCGAAGCGCGCGGCCTTCATGGTGACCAGGTCCACGACGCCCTCGAGCTTGTCCTCGAGGCCGATGGGGATCTGCATCAGCACCGCGTTGTGCTTGAGCTTCTCGCGCAGCTGCGCGGCCACGCGCACCGGGTTGGCGCCGGAGCGGTCGCACTTGTTGACGAAGGCGATGCGCGGCACGTTGTAGCGGCGCATCTGCCGGTCCACGGTGATGGACTGGCTCTGCACGCCCGCGACCGAGCACAGCACGAGGATGGCGCCGTCGAGCACCTTCAGCGCGCGCTCCACCTCGATGGTGAAGTCCACGTGGCCCGGGGTGTCGATGATGTTGACGTGGTGGTCCTTCCACATGGTGAAGGTCGCGGCGCTCTGGATGGTGATGCCGCGCTCGCGCTCCAGGTCCATGGAGTCCATGGTGGCGCCCACGCCGTCCTTGCCGCGCACCTCGTGGATGGCGCGGATGCGGCCGGTGTAGAAGAGGATCCGCTCGGTCAGGGTGGTCTTGCCCGAATCGATGTGGGCGCTGATGCCGATGTTGCGGATCCGGCTCAGGTCTACGCTCATGCCTGGTTCCCTCGTCGCGGCGACAATGATCGCCCGTTCTCAACAGGTGGCCCGCGTTACAAAAAGACACGTCCGCGCAGGCACATGATGCGGCTCCCGCAGACGTGGCGAGGCGGGAAGATAGGCAAAGGCGGGGTGGAACGCAAATTCCAACCTGGGGCGTCGTCTTTGCCGCCCCGGCGCGGGCCCGGCGGACCTGGCCTCAGGTCCGGGCGCGGATCCAGGCGATCTCCAGGGCGAAGGGGCCGGCCCGCTGGTCGGCGATCATCAGGCCCAGCTGGCGCACCGCCGCCGGATCCAGGGGCGGGGTGCCGGGCACCGGGCGGCCGCGGAAGACCGGCACGAAGTCCCCGAAGGGACAGAAGACCTCCTGCCACTGGCCGGCCACGGTGGGGAATTCGGCCTGGTAGGCGACACCGTCGAACCCGCGGTCGGTGCGCAACCGCAGGCGGTAGGGGCGGCCGTCGCCGCGCACCCTCAGGACGATACCGCGGGCCGCGCCCAGGGCATGGTCGCCGAGCACGGTGCGCACGCTGGCGAAACCGCCGTTGTTGGCCAGGGAGACCTCGCCGGAGAAGAGGCCGGTGCCCTCGTCCGTGACCGTGAGCGAGCTGGTGGAGAGGCCGCCCATGACGCCGTCGTTGACGGGCAGCCAGGCGGGGCTGGAGGGGGCGGCGAAGTCGATCATGGCGTGATCCTCGGCGTCGGGAGGGGCCGCCGCGGCGGCCGAATGGGCAAGCACGGCGCAGACCGCGAGAGCCGCCCGTCGCCGGACCCCGCGGTGTTCGGGCACGAACGCCACCTATCCCCCCCCGCCCTTCTTCTTCAGCCGGTCCAGCAGCGACTTGCCCACGTCCTCGAGGGTCTGGGGCCCGGTGCTGTCGGCGCCCGCGGCGGCCGAATCGGTCGGCGCCTTGAGCAGGTCCTGCAGATTGCGGCTGGCCTCCTCGATGGCCTGCTGCTTCAGCTTGTCGGTCTCCCGGGACAGTTTGGCCTCGGCGCGGGAGCGGGCCAGGGTCGCCAGGCCGTCCGTGTCCAGGCGCACCGACGGTGCGTCGGCGGTGCCGGAGACCGCCACCGGCAGCTCGAGAGCCGTGCCCTGGGCATCCAGCAGCAGGTCGGCCATCTGGGCCGGCAGCTGGCGGCGCAGGCCCTGGGCGTACTCCGGCGGCAGGGTCAGGTCCAGGTGGGCCGACAGCTCGCCGGCCAGGTTCTGCCAGCCCGAGGCGCGGATGCCGATGGGGCCGGCCTGGACCTCGAGCTTGTCCACGGTCAGGCGCCCGTTCTCGATGCGGAAGGGCTGCAGCAGGTCCTTGAAGGTCATGGTATCGAGCTGGGGCGCGTCCAGCAGGCTCACCAGCTGCGCCTGCAGGGGCAGGCCCGTCAGGCGGGCGTCGCGCAGCGCCACCTCGCCGACGGACGTGAGGGTCCTGAGATCAAGACCCAGGGTGTCGTCCAGGGCGCCCTGCAGGGAGACGGTCGCGTCCAGGCCGCCGTTGAGCGCGTTGGCCAGGCGGGTGAAGCGCCCCGGCACCGTGGCGGCGGCGAAGTACCGCTCGGCCCGGGCGTCGCTCAGCACCAGCTGCAGGTCCAGCCGGCCGGCCCGCGGATCGGTCAGGTCGACGGTGCCGGACAGGCGGCCCGTGCCGCCGTAGACCGCGGCCGAGGTCTCGTCCAGGGTGATGCGGCCCCGGTCCAGCCGGGCGGTGCCGCGCACGTCGGTCAGGCTGTTCTGCCGGACCACCAGGGTGCCGATGCGCACGTCGGCGCTGCCGACCAGCTTGGCCAGGTAGTCCAGCGCGGCCGGCGGCGCGTCG
>JACZKN010000485.1 GCA_014859985.1 Candidatus Krumholzibacteriia bacterium
CTGCTCGCGGGTGACGGGGGCGGTCGCGCCGGGCGCCACCGCCCCCGTCACCCGCGAGCAGGCCGTGCCCACCGCGGCCGCCCTCTGGGAGGCCGCCGGGAAGGCCTACGCCGCCGGCACCGACAAGTCGGCCGCCATGCAGCAATACCGGCTCTTCGTGCAGGAATACGGCGGCAGCGAGCGCGCCGCCGAGGCCCAGTACATGGTCGGCGAATGCTATTTCGCCGCCGGCGACTACGCCGGCGCCCTGCGCGAATACGCCAAGGTCAAGGGGCGCAAGGGGAACACCGACTACCTGCAGGCCAGCGTCCTGTTGCGCGAGGGCGAATGCCACTACAACCTGGGCGACTACGACGAGGCCATCGCCCGCTACGGACGCCTGATCGACAAGTACGACGACACCTTCCTGCTGGCCGAGGGCCTGTACGAGATCGGCCTCGCCTACATCGTCAAGGGCAACTGGCTCAAGCTGGGCAGCGCCTACCGCGAGCTCCTGGAGCGGCGCCCGGGCTACGGCGAGATGCCGCAGGTGAAATTCGCCCTGGGCCTGTTCGCCTACCAGGACAAGGACTACGAGACGGCCATCGGCTACTTCGGCGAGGTGCCCAGCGACCGCGGCCTCTACTACCTGGGTCGCTGCCTCGAGGACACGGGCCAGTACATCCTGGCCATCCAGCGCTACCGGCAGGTCCTGCGCACCTACCCGGACAGCCCCCTGGCCGACGACGCGGCGTTCTCCGTGGCCGAGGCCTTCTACCGCTCGGGGCAGAACGCCGTGGCGGTGCGCAGCTACCGCGAGTTCATCGACCAGTACCCGGACAGCCGCTTCGTGGCCAACGCCCGCTACAAGATGGCCTGCGTGACCTTCAGCGAGAAGCGGTACGACGAGTCGGTGCGGCAGCTCGAGGAGATCGTGCGCCTGTTCCCCGGCGAGGAGATCGCCGGCTACGCCCAGTACCTCATCGGCGACTGCTACGCGGCCCTCGACCGCCGCGCCGAGGCGATCTTCGCCTGGACCGAGGCCGTGCGCCGCTTCGAGGGCAGCCGCGTGGCCAGCGCGGCCATGCACAAGATCGTCTTCACCTACGCGGCCGAGCGCAACTTCAGCCAGGCCATCGTGCTGGCCGAGGAGTTCCTGCGCCGGTACCCGGGCGACAGCCTCGCGCCGCGGGTGCGCGTGCTGCAGGGCTTCAGCCACTTCGAGCTCGAGGAGTACCGCCAGGCGATCATGTGCTTCCAGAACGTGGTCGACAAGAACGTGAACACCGACGTGGCCGAGCGCGCGCTCTTCCTCTCGACCCTGGCCTACTTCCGCGTCGAGCAGCTCGACCGCGTGATCACCAACTACAACTACATCGCCAGCCGGCTGCTGCCGACGCCGAGCCACTGGCGCGCGCGCACCTACTACTACCTGGGCGAGGCCTACTACGCCCAGGGACTGTACCGCCAGGCCGAAGGCATGTACCGCCTGGTGCTGACCGGCTACCCCCGCAGCAACGTGGCCGCCGCCGCGCTGCAGGGCCTGGTCGCCAGCCTCAGCCGCAGCGGCGACTACGAATTGGCGCTGCGTGAGCAGGAGAAGTTCCTGCTCGCGCTCGCCAACGCCGACAGCGAGAAGGGCAACAACAGCCTGGCCGTGGGCTCGATCTACTTCAACCAGCGCAAGTACGAGGAGGCGCTGAAGCAGTTCAGCGACTTCCTGGCCAAGCATCCCGACGATCCGGCCGCCGCCGCCGCGCTGGCCAACCAGGGCGACTGCTACTACCGCCTGCAGTACTACGACCAGGCCATCGAGAGCTGGCGCTCGCTGCTGACCCGCTTCCCCGCGGCGCCCGAGGCGCAGGAGGCCCTCTACCGCATCGCCGACACGCAGTTCGGCCTGGGCCGCTACGCGGATGCCGCCGCCACCTACGGCCGCCTGCAGGAGCGCTACCCGGACGGCGCCCGCGCCGCCGATGCGGCGTTCGGCGTGGCCAACTGCGCCTACAACCAGGGCCAGGACACCCAGGCCATCGAGGCCTTCGGCGCCTTCATGACCGCCTACCCCGGCGACCCGCGGGTCGAGGACGCGGAGCTGGGCGTCCAGAGCTGCTTCTACCGCAGCGGCCGCGACATGGAGGAGTACCTGGCCACCAAGCCGGACAGCCCGCTGGCCGCGGACATCTACTGGAACAAGGGCCAGGACGCCTTCGCCGCCGGGGACTTCAAGACCGCCGCCAAGGCCTTCGCCCGGGTGACCCTCGATTTCCCGGGCAGCGAATCGGGGCCGGGCGCCCTCTTCTACCTGGCCGAGAGCTACTACCGCGCCGAGGACCTGGAGCCAGCCCTGGCCGGCTACCGCAACTTCACCACCACGCACCCGGGCCATGAACTGGCCGAGCTCGCCCACCTGCGCAGCGCCACCGTGCTGTTCAAGCAGGAGAAGTTCGCCCAGGCCGCGATGGGCTACGAGAAGCTCGTGGACCTCTTCCCCGGCGGCGAGTACGCGCCGCTGGCCGCCTACAACGCCGCGGTCTCCTACCAGGAGATCGAGGACTGGCACGCGGCGATCGGCGGCTACGCCCGCTTCGTCGTCGACTACCCCGCCCACGAGAACGCCCGGGGCCTGTGGCTGCTGGTCGCGAACCTCTACCAGGACGAGCTCGGCGACTACGTCCGGGCCGCCGAGGCCTACGAGCACGCCCTGGCCGCCGGCGACGCCACCCCCGCGGAGATCCGCTTCCGCCAGGGCGAATGCCGGGAGAAGGACGGCAAGCTCGACGACGCCCTGGCCCTCTACGGCCAGGCTGCCGACACCGCTCCGGCCGCCGACGCCTTCCGCATCGCAGCCCTGGCCCGCCTGGCGGAGGTCGCCGAGGACCGCGGCGACTGGTCCGGGGCGATCCGCCACTGGCAGCAGATCGTCGACGCGGGCGGCAAGGCCGAGTGGACCAGCATGGCCGCCGGCCGCATCCAGTCCATCCGCGCCTCGGGCGTCGCCAGCGGCTGAGCCCCGCGCCCGTCCCGCACCACCGGCCGGGGCCGCTGCGGCGCCCCGGCCGGTCCGTTCCGCGGGGGGGGCGGCGGTTCCCGGATACCCCTTTTCGCTGCGCGGCGTGCCCCGGGGTGGCACACCCCTTGCGGCAGCGGACAGCAGGGCCGCCACTGCGCCGCCAAACGGCGCAAGGAAGCCCGCGCAGGCCGGGGGGTATCGCAGATTGCATGGCCCGTCCGGGTGGAAGTGGCAATCAGAACGACCGCCGCAGCGGCGGCCAGAGAGGGATCGAGAACATGTTCGGCGATATGTCCATCATCGGCGTCTTCCTGGCGTCCCCGACCATGATCGTCCTGGGGCTCTGCTCCGTCGTCACCGTCGGCTACACCGTGGAGCGCCTGCTCTACTTCCGGAGCACGCGGCAGGATACCCGCGGCTTCATGACCGAGATCGCGACGCGGATCAAGGCCGGCGACGCCCGCGGCGCCCTCGAGTATTGCCAGCGCAGCCGCAGTCCGGTCGGGCGCGTCATGGCCCAGGGCCTGACCCATCTGAACCGGTCGCGCGACGAGCTGGCCCAGCGGCTGGACACGGCCATTGATCTCGAGACGGTCGAGATGGAGCGGAACATCGGCGTGCTCGGCACCATGAGCAACATCGCCCCGCTGCTGGGCCTGTTCGGCACGGTGGTCGGCATCATCCGCGCGTTCGCCGACATCGCGCGCACGGGCAGCGGCGGCGGCGCCGTCGTGGCGATGGGCGTCTCCGAGGCGCTGCTGACCACGGCCGCCGGCATCGTCGTCGCGGTCATCGCCACCATCGCCTTCAACTTCTTCGTGCGCCGGATCCGCACGCGGACGGCCCATCTGGAGGACGCCCGCGAGTCGTTCTTCAGCATCTGGGGCCAGGTCAACAACCAGGCCACGCGGCAGCAGCCCCGCGACCAGGTGCAGCCCGCGCCGGCGCGCCGCCAGCCCGCGGCCCAGGAGCGGACCGACCCGCTGGCCGCGGTCCTCCGCTGACCGCAGGAGCAGCCATGAAGACGAAGAAGAGACGCGGCGGCCTGCAGGGCCTGAACGACGCCAACATCACGCCGCTGGCGGACGTGACGACGACTTTGATCGTGGTCTTCCTGATCACCATGCCCGCCCTGATGTGGAACGGCATCCAGGTCAACAGCGCCGAGGCGGGCAACGAGAAGGCCGTGATCAAGCCCACCGAGGCCGCCGACGACGGGCTGCTGACGGTGGCCGTCACCGCGGCGGGGATCGCCCTCAACGGCGTCGCCATGGACGCCCGGCAGCTGGAGAGCGAACTGACCGCCCAGCTGGCCGCCCGCGAGGACAAGACCGTGGTGATCGTGCCGGACGACGACGTGATCCTGGGCGCGGTGGTCGAGGTGCTGGACATCGCGAAGGCGAGCGGCGCCGTGAGCCTGGCCATGCTGAACGAGATCGGGAGATGACGTGAAGAAGAGCGCATTCCAGCTCGAGAGCCGGACGACGGTGGTGCCGATCATCAACGTGTCGCTCGTGGTCGTGCTGACTCTGATGGTGATCGCGCCGTTCCTGAGCAACGAGGAACACGACGTGGACCTGCCCGCGGCCCGCGCCGGCCAGGTGGACGACACCGACAACGTGGAGATCACCTTCACCATCGACCGCGAGATCTTCGTCGGCGAGGACCGGATCGGCCTGGCCGACGTCGCCCACTACCTGGGCGGCATGTTCGAGGGCTCGCCCCACGCCGTCGCCGTGCTGAAGGCTGACCGCAACCTGCCCTACGGCGAGGTCGAGCAGCTCATCGCCGCGATCGAGGCTTCCGCCGCCCCCCGCGTGGCCCTGGCCACCAGGGAGCACGACGAGGAGGCCCCGCAATGATGCAGCTGCACATCGACCGGTCGCGCCAGACCCGCCGGGGCATGACCGCCAGCGCCGTCCTGCACCTGGCGCTGCTGGTGCCGTTGGCCCTGACGGTCGGCGGGACGGCGGTCAGGCAGGCCGTCGGCGACGAACTGACCGAGATCGCCTACATCGAGGCGCGCTACGGCGAGGACGTGGCCGCCAAGGTCAAGCTCAAGGAGAGCCCGCGCCGGCGCCCCGAACCGCCCGGGCGCGGCGTCGAGACCGACAGCGCCTTCAAGCCGGCCGAGCCGGCCTCCCCCGCGC
>JACZKN010000486.1 GCA_014859985.1 Candidatus Krumholzibacteriia bacterium
CCGCGAGACCAGGGCCGCCAGGTGGCTGGCGGCCCTGCTCTTTGTCGCCCTGTGGGTGCGGCAGGCGCTGCTGCTGCGCTGACCTGCGTCTACCCGCGGGCCTAGTACTCCTCGAGGATCTTGCGGGCGATCACCAGGCGCTGGATCTCGCTGGTCCCCTCGTAGATGCGCGTGACCCGCACGTCGCGGTAGTAGCGCTCCACGTCGTACTCCTTGCAGTAGCCGTAGCCGCCGTGGATCTGCACGGCACAGTCGGCGGCGCGCCAGGCGGCCTCGGTGGCCAGGATCTTGGCCATGGCCGCCTCCTTGGTGTGGGGCCGGCCCTGGTCCTTCAGCCAGGCCGCCTTGTAGCCCAGGGTGCGGGCCGCCTCCAGTTCGGCGCCCATGTCCGCGATCATGCCCTGGATCACCGAGAGGCTGGCAATGGGCTTGCCGAACTGCTCGCGGGTCTTGGCGTAGCGCACCGCGTCCTCCAGGCAGGCCCGCCCGATGCCCAGGGCCTGGAAGGCGATGCCGATGCGGCCCCCGTCCAGGGCGGACATGGCCACCCGGAAGCCGTCCCCCTCCTTGCCCAGCAGGTTGGCCGCCGGCACCTGCACGTCCTCGAGGTTGATGGCCACGGTGTCGCTGCACCGCAGCCCCATCTTGTCCTCCTTCTTGGCGATGGTCAGGCCGGGGGCGCCCCGCTCGACGATGAAGGCGTGGATGTCCTTGTGCCCGGTGGTGCCGGGGGTGCGCGCCAGCACCACGTAGAAGGCGGCCCGCTCGCCGTTGGTGACGAAGACCTTGCCGCCGTTGAGCACCCAGCCGTCGGCGGTGCGCCGGGCGCTGGTCACCAGGGCCGCGGCGTCGCTGCCGGCGTTGGGTTCGGTGATGCAGAAGGCCGCGATCTCGCCGGCGGCCATGCGGGGCAGGAAGGCCCGGCGGGCCGCCTCGCTGCCGTACATGGCCACGGGGTAGGAGCCCACGCTGTTGTGCACGGTGAGCATGACGCTCAGGCCGGCGCTGGCCCGCGACAACTCCTCGATCACCACCGCGTAGGTGATGGTGTCCACCCCCAGGCCGCCGTACTCCTGGGGGAAGGTCAGGCCGAAGAAGCCGTTGTCCCGCATTTTGGCGATCAGGTCGGCGGGGATCATCGCCTCCTGGTCCATGCGGTGGGCCAGGGGCATGATCTCCTTGCGGGCGAAGTCGCGCACCATGTCGCGGAACATGGTCTGGTTCTCGTCGAGGTCGAAGTGCATGGGCGTCTCCGGGTTGGGTTGCCGTGGGTCCGGGCGCGGGCGGCCGCCGCGGCCGGCCGGCACCGGCGGGCACCGGCCGGCCTGGAGGACATTCTAAGGCATCGGCGCTCCGGACCCAAGGCCGGAGCGCCACCGCAAGAGAAGCGGCCCCGCCCGGAGGCGGGGCCGCGGCGCGCAGGTCCGGGGACCGGACTAGCGGAACAGGGACTTGATGGCGCCCCAGGAGGTGTCGTCCGCGGGCACGACCACGTCGCACAGGGTGCTGTGGGAGCCGAGGTAGCTGACCGTGTCCTGGGGGTAGCAGTCCCAGTCGACCGACGGGTCGTAGACGTCGCTGGGGTCGGTGTCGCCGAAGCAGCTGTCGGCCTTGCGCACCAGGGTCATCTCCGAGGTGGCGCAGCCGCCTACGCTCCAGTTGGTGCCCGGGTCGAAGCCCACCTGGCCGATGGAATCCACCAGGACGCCGTTCTGGTACAGCAGCAGACAGTCGTCGCCGTTGTAGAAGGTCAGGTCCGACAGCAGATCCGACTCGGCGACGATCGTGGCGTTGACGCCGGTGGACGGGTTGCCGACGACGAAGACGTCGCCCGGCAGCACCAGGCCGACGAAGGCGGCGTAGGTGGCCGTCGGCGTCAGCGAGCCGTTGTTGTAGCGCTCGACGACGATCGTGCTCATGTCGAGGGTCTCGTTGGTGCCGTTGTAGATCTCGACGGCCTTGTTGTTGCTGCTGCCCTCGAGGTATTCGGAGAAGTAGACGCCGGTCTGGGCCTGGGCGGCCCCGGCGACGGCCAGCACGAGCAGGCACGTGAGCAAGGTCTTCATGGGCATTCTCCCTCGGTGAGTGATGATTCCGCGCGGCCGGGACCGTCCCGGCGCGCCGATCCGCTCCGCGGTTGCGGACCGTCTTGCCACGATCATAACCCATCGGGGGAGGGAGGCCAACTTCAATTTTGTCGATTTATGCGCTTTTTACATCGATACCCGTCCATGTTTGTCGTTTTTTGCGGTTTCGACCGGGCTCCGGCGGCGCCCTCCTCAGTGATGCGTACATTTCCTCAGATAAGATACGGATTGTGCATGACAGTCGCCTCCCGCGCACCAAACGGCCCGGGACACCGCAGGCATCCCGGGCCCCGCATCGGCGGTACCGGCCGTCCCTACTTCTTCAGCTCCATCGACGCGATCACCATGCGCTGGGCCTCGCTGGTACCCTCGTAGATCTCGGTGATCTTGGCGTCCCGGAAGTGGCGCTCGACGGGGAACTCCTTGGAGTAGCCGTTGCCCCCGAAGATCTGCACCGCCTCGTTGGTGATGAAGTGGCTGGCCTCGCTGGCGTAGAGCTTGGCCATGGCCGATTCCTCGCTGTAGCGGCCGCCCTGGTCCTTGGCGAAGGCCGCGCGGTAGGTCAGCAGCCGCGCCGCGTCCAGGCGCGTGGCCATCTCGGCGATCTTCCACTGGATCGCCTGGAAGTTGCAGATGGGCTGGCCGAACTGCTCGCGCTGCTTGCTGTAGGACAGGGCCGCCTCGTAGGCCGCGGCCGAGATGCCCAGGGCCTGGCTGGCGATGCCGATGCGCCCGCCGTCCAGGGTGCTCATGGCCACCTTGAACCCCTGGCCCACCTCGCCCAGGAGCTGGTCCGCCGGCACCTTGACGTTGTCGAAGGCCAGCTGGGCCGTGTCGCTGGCCCGGATGCCCATCTTCTCCTCCTTGCGGATCACGGAGAAGCCCTCGGCCGTGGATTCGACGATGAAGGCGGCGATGCCCTTGTGCTTGAGCGCGGGGTCGGTCTGGGCGAAGACGATCAGCACGTCGGCGTGGGCGCCGTTGGTGATGAAGTTCTTCATGCCGCCCAGGACCCAGCCGTCGCCGTCCCTCTTGGCGGTGGTGCTCTGGGCCGCGGCGTCGGTGCCGGCGCCCGGCTCGCTCAGGCAGTAGGCGCCCAGCAGCTGCCCCTGCGCCAGCGGCTTGAGGAACCTCTGCTTCTGTTCCTCGCTGCCGTAGGCCTCCAGGGGCCAGCAGACCAGGGAGTTGTTCACCGACATGATCACGCCGCAGGAGGCGCACGCCCTGCTGATCTCCTCCATGGCCAGCACGTAGCACAGGGTGTCCAGCCCGGCGCCGCCGTACTTCTCCTGGACGTTCATGCCCATGAAACCCAGCTCGCCCATCTGCTTGACGATCTCCGCGGGAAAGCGCTCCTCGTGGTCCAGGGCGGCCGCCACCGGGGCGATGGCCTTCTGGGCGAAGTCCCGGGCCATGTCGCGGATCATGCGCTGCTGTTCGGTCAGTTCGAAGTTCACGTCGTCCCTTTCGTCGCTACTGGGCGTAGTCGTAGAAGCCCTTGCCGCTCTTGCGGCCCAGGTAGCCCGCATCCACCATGCGCCGCAGCAGCGGGCAGGGGCGGTACTTGCTGTCGCCGAAGCCGTCGTAGAGCACGTTCATGATGTCCAGGCAGATGTCCAGGCCGATGAAGTCGGCCAGGGTCAAGGGTCCCATGGGGTGGGCCATGCCCAGCTTCATCACCGTGTCGATGGCCTCGCGGTCGGCCACGCCCTCCATCAGGCAGTACACCGCCTCGTTGATCATGGGCATCAGCACGCGGTTGCTGATGAAGCCCGGGTAGTCCTGCACCGTGACCGGCACCTTGCCCAGGTCCTTGGCCACCTGCGTGGTGAAGGCCAGGGTCTCCTGGCTGGTGGCCTGGCCGCAGATGATCTCCACCAGTTTCATCACCGGCACCGGATTCATGAAGTGCATGCCGATCACGCGGTCGGCGCGCCCCGTGGTGCCGGCGATCTTGGTCAGGCTGATGCTGCTGGTGTTGCTGGCCAGGACGGTCTCGGGACCGCAGGCGGTGTCCAGGGTCGTGAAGATCTCCTTCTTCACCGCGAAGTTCTCGAAGACGGCCTCGACCACCAGGGCGCTCCCGGCGGCCGCCTTGAGGTCGGTGGCCGTGCGCAGCCGGCCGAGCGTGGCCTTGGCGTCGGCCTCGCTGATGGCCTCCTTCTTCACCTGCCGGGCCAGGTTCTTCCCGATGGTGGCCACCGCCCGGTCCAGGTACTCCTGCTTGACGTCGATCAGAGTCACGTCGCTGCCCTGCTGGGCGAAGACGTGGGCGATGCCGTTGCCCATGGTCCCGCCGCCGATCACCGCTACTTTCATGTCCGGTCCTTTCGGTTCGTCCTACGCGGGCAGGCTGACGGCCATGCTCACCGCGTCGCCGCCGCCGAGGCAGAGGCTGGCGATGCCCTTGTTCACCTTGCGGTCCTCCATGGCGTGCAGCAGGGTCACCAGGATGCGTGCGCCCGAGCAGCCGATGGGGTGGCCCAGGGAAACGCCGCCGCCGCGCACGTTGACCTTGTCCTCGTCCAGTTCGAGGGCCCTGACGACGCCCAGGCTCTGGGCGGCGAAGGCCTCGTTCAGCTCGTACAGCCCGTAGTTGGCGGCCGTGGTGCCCAGCTTCCGCCAGAGGTTCCGGATGCTGGTGACCGGGGCCATCATCACCTCGCGGGGCTCGACCGCGCCGGTGGTGGCACCGTCGATGAACGCCCGCACCTCCAGGCCGTTCGCCTTCGCGAAGTCCTCGCTGCAGACCAGCAGGGCCGCCGCGCCGTCGTTGATGCTCGAGGCGTTGCCGGCGGTCACCGTGCCGCCGTCGCGCTTGAAGGCGGGCTTCAGCTTGGCCATGGCCTCGAGGCTGGCGTCGGCGCGCGGGCCCTCGTCGCGGGTGATCATCACCGGATCGCCCTTGCGCTGGGGCACGGCCACGGGCACCACTTCCCGGGCGAACTCGCCCTGCTCCCAGGCCGCGGCCGCGCGGTGGTGGCTGCGCACGGCGAAGGCGTCCTGGTCCTGGCGGGAGACCTTGTAGGTGTCCACGACCCACTCGGCGGTCAGGCCCATGTGGAAGTCGTTGTAGATGTCCCACAGGCCGTCGTGGACCAGCAGGTCGGTGACCTTGGCGTCGCCGAGGCGCAGGCCGTCGCGGGCGGTCAGCAGCGCATAGGGGATCTGGCTCATGTTCTCCATGCCGCCGGCGATGACGCATTCCTTGTCGCCGGCGCGGATGGCCTGGTCCGCCAGGGCCACGGACTTCAGGCCCGAGCCGCAGACCTTGTTGACGGTCATGGCGCTGACCGTGGCGGGGATGCCGCCGAAGATGGCCGCCTGGCGGGCGGGGTTCTGCTGCAGGCCGGCCTGGCAGACGCAGCCCAGGATGACCTCGTCGACCTTGGCGGGGTCGAGCCCGGTGCGCGCGAGGATGGCCTGGACGCAGGCGGCGCCCAGCTGGGGCGCCCGTACCGGGGCCAGGCCGCCCTGGAAGCGGCCGATGGGGGTGCGGACGGCCGCGCAGATGACGGATCGCTTGCTCACGTCGGCTCCTTTCGCTCGCGCGGCGGCGAGCCTACTCGCTCAGTTCGTGGCGGCCGATCACCATGCGCTGGATCTCGCTGGTGCCCTCGCCGATGGTGCACAGCTTGGCGTCGCGGTAGAAACGCTCGACCGGGTACTCGCGGGTGTAGCCGTAGCCCCCCAGGATCTGGATGGCCCGGTCCGTGACGAACATGGCCGTCTCGCTGGCGTGCAGCTTGGCCATGGCCGCCATCTGGGCGTAGGGCTGGTCCGTGTCCTTGAGGCGGCAGGCCTCGTAGGTGAGCAGCCGGGCGGCCTGGATCTGGGTGGCCATGTCCGCCAGCATGAACTCGACGGCCTGGAAGCTGGCGATGGGCCGACCGAACTGGTGCCGCTCCTTGGCGTACGCCTTGGCGGTGCGGTAGGCGCCCTCGGCCAGGCCCAGGGCCAGCGCCGCGATGGAGATGCGGCCGCCGTCGAGGGTCATCATGAAGTACTTGAAGCCCTCGCCCTCCTTGCCCAGCAGCAGATCGGCCGGCACGCGCACGTCCTGGAGCGTCAGCGGCGCCGTGTCCGACCCCCTCATGCCCAGCTTGTCCTCCTTCTTCTCGACGGTGAAGCCGGGCGTGTCCGTCGGCACGATGAAGGCGCTGATGCCGCGGCTGCCCTGGGCCGCCGGGTCGGTCTTGGCGGTGATGATCAGGGCCGCGGCGTAGTGGCTGTTGGTGATCCACATCTTCGTGCCGTTGAGGACCCAGTGCTGGCCGTCCCGGACCGCGGTGGTGCGCGTGCCGCCGGCGTCGCTGCCCGCGTTCGCCTCGGTGAGGCCGAAGCTGAGCAGGGATTTGCCCGCCGCCGCCGGGGGCAGGAACCGCCGCTTCTGCGCCTCGGTGCCCAGGGTGGCGATGGGCCAGCAGCCCAGGCTGTTGTGGGCGGCCACGGTCAGGCCGTGGCTGCCGCAGACGCGGCTGACCTCCTCGACCACCAGGGCGTAGCTGGTCATGTCCGCGCCCACGCCGCCGTAGGCCTCCGGGACGGCCAGGCCCAGGAAACCCAGTTCGCCCATCTCCCGGACCGTGGCCTCGGGGAACGCGCCGGTGCGGTCGATCTCGGCAGCGACGGGGGCCACCTTGGCCCGGGCGAAGTCCCGGGCCATCTGGCGGATCATGATCTGGTTCTCGTTCAGGTGCATGGCGTCTCCGGAAGGCTGTAGAAAAGGGCCCCGGAACCGGGTGCCCGGCCCGGGGCATCACGGTAGCACGGATGCGCAGCCATTTACAGGGAAAAGGACCCGAACCGTCAGGCAGGGTGTCAGATACAGGAGAGTAACGGTCCCGCGGGCGGGCGG
>JACZKN010000487.1 GCA_014859985.1 Candidatus Krumholzibacteriia bacterium
GGCGCAGGCCGGCCGGGGCGCGCACCGCAGCCAGGGGCGCCGCGTCGCCCAGCTCGTCGCGCAGGGCGCGGGCGATGACCCGCCACTTGCGGGTCGAGGCGATCAGGCCCAGGTACCAGGGACGTGCGCCGGAGCCCAGCACGGCGGCCAGCACCCGCTGGTCGCCCACGTGGCCATGGGTGGCGATCACCACGGCGGACTCGTCCAAAGCCGGCAGGTCGGGCAGGGTCTCGTAGTCGGGTCCGGCCTGCAGGCACAGCCCGGACCGGCCGGCCAGGTACTCGGGGCGGCAGTCCACCAGCACGGGCACGATGCCCAACGGCGGCAGCAGCGGCGCCAGGGCCTGGCCGATGTGCCCGGCGCCGAAGAGGTAGGCCCGCCGCGCGGGGGCCAGGCGATCGTAGAAGAGGGTGACCTTGCCGCCGCAGAGCATGCCCGTGGCCACGTCGTGGCTGCCGGGGCGGTCCTCGTCCAGGAGGTACTCGCGCAGGAGGGGCTCGCCGCTCGCCAGGACAGCCTGGGCGTCGGCCAGCGCGTGCTTTTCGATGGCCCCGCCGCCCACGGTGCCGGCCACGCGGCCACCGGCGTCGACCAGCATGCGCGCCGGCGGGTCCAGGGGGACGTGGCCCTGCTTGGCGACCACCGTCACCAGCACGGCCGTCCGGCCCTGGCGCTGCAGGTCGACGATGGTGGTGAAGATGTCGTCCATGCCGTCACTCCGGCTCCGACCGGATGCGCCGGGACCGCCGGCGGGGGCCGCCGGCGGCGCGGGTCCGGACGGGAGGGTTGATCGTCAACTATAGTCAATCTGAAACGCCGCGGTCAATGCAAGTCCATGGGTGATAACGAGAATCAGGGTGGTGGGGCGGCGCCTGCAGGCGGCACCTGCCAGCCGGCCGAAAATCCGCCCGCGCTTTACGACTGGAACGGTTTGAATTACCCTGTCCATTCCCTGCGCCCAGGTGATTCCCCCCGAAAGGTCCCCGATGATCGGCAAGAGCCTCGCCCACTACGAGATCATCGACCTGCTGGGCAAAGGCGGCATGGGCGAGGTCTACCGCGCCCGCGACACCAAGCTCAAGCGCGACGTCGCGCTGAAGATCCTTCCGCACCAGGTCTCGGGTGATCGCGAACGTGCCGCGCGCTTCGAACGCGAAGCCCACACCCTGGCCAGCCTCCAGCACGCGAACATCGCGTCGATCTACGGCTACGAGGAAGTCGAGGGCGTGCGCTTCCTCGCCATGGAGCTCGTCGAAGGCGAGGACCTGGCCCAGCGCCTGAAGCGGGCTCCGCTGTCCGTCGACGAGGCGCTGCGGATCGGGCTGCAGGTCGCGATCGGCCTGGAAGCCGCGCACGAACGCAACATCGTGCACCGCGACCTGAAGCCGGCGAACGTGAAAGTCGATCCGCAGGGCGCCGTGAAGATTCTCGACTTCGGCCTGGCGCGCGCGGTGAGCGGGGAGTCCGACAGTCCGGGCGATCCCGCGCTGTCGCCCACGATCACGGCGGCGATGACGCATGCCGGCATGATCCTCGGCACCGCCGCCTACATGAGTCCCGAACAGGCACGCGGCAAGTCGATCGACAAGCGTTCGGACATCTGGTCCTTCGGCGTGATGCTGTACGAGATGCTCACCCGCGCGCAGCTCTACAGCGGCGAGACGGTCACCGACATCCTGGGCGCGATCGTCCACGGCCGGCCCCACCTCGATGCCCTGCCGAAGGACGTGCCGCCGGCGGTGCAGACGCTGCTGCGGCGTTGCCTGACGCCCGACGTGCACGAGCGGCTGCGCGATATCGGCGAGGCGCGGGTCGTGCTGGGCCGGCCCTACGATGTCCCGGCCGGCGATAATGCACCGGCCGCGACGAAGTCCAACCGATCGCTGATCGTGGTGAGTCTCGTCCTCCTGGCGACCGCCGGCGCGCTGGGCGCGAAGCTGCTGCTGACGCAGAAGCCCCCCGCGCCGATCGTGCAGGCGTCGATCGCCCTCCCACCGCAGCACACGCTCCTGACGACGGGTCCGCGCGGGGGTGCGCTGCGCGTCTCGCCCGACGGGCGCGCGCTCGCCTTCGTGGCACAGAAGGACGGCAAGCGTCAGATCTGGGTCCGCCAGGTCGACCAGCGCGACGCCTATGCGGTGCAGGGAACCGAAGGCGGACACCGTCCCTTCTGGTCGCCCGACGGGCGCTCGCTCGCCTTCTTCGTCGAGGGTGCGCTGCGTCGGGTCGCGGTCAGCGGGGGCGCTTCGCTCACGATCGCAGCGGCGCCTGACGGTCGCGGCGGTGTGTGGCTCCCCAGCGGCGAGATCGTCTTCGCACCCAGCCCGGGATCGGCACTGGTTGCCGTGCCGGCAGGTGGCGGCCAGCCCCGCCAGGTCACGCAGATGGGACTGCGCAGCCATCGCGAACCGCGGGGTCTGCCGCTTCCGGGACGTTTTTTGTTCCTCGAGGATCGCGGCGGTGGGGTGTGGTTCGCCTGCGTCGGCAATGTCGACGGTTCGGCGCCCGTCGAGATCGTCGGCACCGGAGGTGGTGTCGAGTACGCCGACGGGCGTCTTCTGTACCTCAAAGGGCGCACGCTGGTGGCGCAGCCCTTCGACCTCAACGCCCTGAAGCTGGGCGGCGATCCCACCCCGCTCGCCGAGAACGTCATCCGTGACAGTTCCTACGGGATCGGCGCGTTCTCGGTCTCCGAATCGGGAGTGCTGTGCTACCAGTCGGGCACGGGCGCCGGCGCCCAGCTCGCGTGGTTCGATCGGGCGGGAACCGAGACCGCAACTCAGGGTGCGCGCGCGGATTTCACCGAGGCGACCTTGTCGCACGACGGCACGACGATCGCCGCCGTACTCGACGATCTCAACGGGCGGTCCGACATCTGGTTGATCGACGTCGCGCGCGACACCCGGCAGCGCTTCACGTTCACGTCCGACGACGCCTCGAAGCGCCGGTCCGAGGTCCACTGGGCACCGGACGGCAGCTTTCTCGTCTTCTCCGTCGAGGACGAAGATGGCAACGGCATCTATTCCAAGCGGACCGACGGCAGTGTTGGCGAGACGCTTCTGCTCAAGGAGACCGGAATCAACCTGTGGCCCTACGACGTCTCCTCCGATGGCAAATGGCTCCTGATTGGTCGCGAGGACGAGGCCAGCAACGAGGACCTGTGGGTTCTCCCGCTGACGGGCGACGGCGAGGCCCGGCCCGTATTCGAGACACCGTTCGACGAGTGGCCCTGCGCCATGTCGCCGGACGGCCGCTGGATCGCCGTCGACTCCGACGAGACCGGACGCCGCGAAGTCTACGTGATCCCGTTTCCCGCCGGCGGCGGTCGCTGGCAGGTCTCACGTGCGGGAGGACGCTTTCCGCGCTGGAACGCCACGGGTACCGAACTCTTCTTCGCCGACCCCGAAGGGTCGATCCAGGTCGTGCAGGTCGAAGCGAAGGACTCGGTCTTCCGCACCGGCGATCCGCAGCGGCTCTTCGAGGCCAACCTTGCCCAGAGCTCGTACAACGAGTTCGACTACGATCGGGTGAACGATCGTTTCCTCATCCTGAAGCGTACCGTTCTGGACGCGCCGATCGCGTTGTACTTGAATTGGAGGGACGCGTTGGAGGTGCGGTGAGCGACCTCGACGCCTCCGGGGCGTCTCGTCCGAGGCGTCGGCCGGCATTCCTTGCTCTTGCCGCACCCTCCACCGCGACCATCTCCTGCCCGGGGCCGGGGCAGTAGGGACGAAGGGGCGGTAGAGATTCCTTCCGCCGATTCCGCACAGGCTTGTGTTGGCAAGCGAACAGGCGTACGGCCGGCGTTCGTGTCGCGAAGACACCGCGAACGCAATATCGACATATTTCCCATGCCTTTGCCCATTTTCCGACCGTGCCGCCGATCCGGCTCGCCTCTTGAAAGGGCCTGGCCGGAACACGCAGGCCGATTTCAGAGGAGGCAGGCGCGATGATCATTTTCGGTACGCGCGGCAAAGGCACGCCGGGCGAAGAACTTGTGACCGAGGTCTGCCCGGTCTGCGGACACAGCCTGCATCGGACCTTCGGGATCACGAGCTACTTCCATGTCTTCTGGATACCGATCTTCCCCTATCGGAGACGGGCGGGGCTGGTGTGCAGCCATTGCCAGTTGTCCCGGGTCGGCAAGAACCTGCCTCGCCGGGTTAATGAAGCGATTCGCCCGCAACTGTTCAGTCTGCCCAGGCTCCTGCCCTACTTCACGGGCCTATTCCTGCTGGCGGTGCTGGTGGCGTGGGGGAACTGGAACGACGCGCGCAAGCTGGAGCGGCATCTGGCTCTCATCGACGACCCGCGGGTCGGCGACATCTACGAAGTGGACTCCTCCGAGATCTTTCGCGAGGCCGATCCGGAGTCCAAGTACCTGCTGTTGAAGGTCGTGATGCGGGATGGCGAGGCCTTGGAGCTGGCGTCGGGCAGTCTGGGTTACAGCAGCTTCTTCGGCTGCAGGAACGCCATCGAGAACCGGGAGACCGAGCGGGGCCAGTACTTCCAGGCCGAGCGCATTCCCGTCGATATCAGGACCTTGAGGAAGTGGCGGGAACGGGGCGGCATTTTCGATGTCCATCGG
This sequence comes from Candidatus Krumholzibacteriia bacterium, assembly GCA_014859985.1. Lineage (GTDB taxonomy): Bacteria > Krumholzibacteriota > Krumholzibacteriia > LZORAL124-64-63 > LZORAL124-64-63 > JACZKN01. The sequence goes on from JACZKN010000487.1 coordinate 4,589, forward strand.
CCCGCCGCGGATTGAAGGGAGCCCGTTGTTCCTGGAAGTGTGGGAGACCTTGGGGCAGTACGCGGCACACGCCGGCGGGTGGGCGACGGCGCAGCGGCGCGGGTGGCGACCGCAAGGGCGTCATTGGCGGGATACCAAAGGAGTGAAGGAATGATCCTTCGCCAGCGCGTTTGGGGGCTGCTGACCCTATGCTGCTTCGTGGCGTCCTGCTCGAGTAGCCCGTGGCGGTCGGTCGTATTGCCAGGGGCGGAAAGATAATCTACGGTGAGCCGTCTGACAGGGCCGTGCTTTTCATTTCCCTGGGAGCGCTGGCGGCCATGCTGATCTGGCTTGGCTGGTCGACGACGATGGATACTTTGACGGCCAACTAGATCAGGCCACCGGCCGCGGGAGAGTCCCATGAAGGCGAAAGAGGGCCTGGTGGAGACCGTGGCGAACCTGGTGGACGCGGTGCCGGTGCGCCGTCTTCCATCCTGCCCTCACCCGGTCGCCGGTCTGCGCCGCACCGGCTGTTCGCGACCGGACACAGGGCCGTTCGCAACACCGCACACATCGGCGCCGTAAGCCGCCGCCCGACCGCCGCCCCTGCCTCAGCAAATGACTTAAATAGAACAACTTATCGATTATCGGCCGGGGGCCACGGAATGGGCGCGCTGCTTGTTTGCAGCCCGGGCAGCGGCTGGCGGCGATTCCTCCGGCGACCGGAGGCCCGGCCGGCAGCCCAGCCCAGGAGGCAATCCCATGCGACTGACCCATACCTTTCGTCCCCGTACCCTGGCGCTCGGCGCCTGCCTCTGCCTCGCGGCCCTCGGCGGCTGCAGCGACGACGATCCCCTGGGCCCGGTCGGCCCCACCGGCGAGCCTCTGGGCGATCCGTCGGCCAAGAGCGTGACGGTGATCCGCCAGGTCGGCCGCGACGCCCCGGCCGGCCAGGTGAGCGTCGTCGCCGATGGACGGACCTTCACCTGCTGGCCGTTCACGGGCACCTCGCTGGACGGCACGCCCAGCGACCCCGTGAACCTGGTCTTCACCGGCGCGGCCGACGTGCTCGCCATCCGCGAGGCGCTGCTGGGCCTGGACGGTGACCGCAGCGCCTTCGGTTTCCCGCCGGTCTACCCCTTTGACCAGCCCTGGCGCGACTGCGTCGGCGGCTACGCCCAGGTCACCTGGGAGGCCGACGCCGGCTGGGCCGGCTCGGTGGTGCAACTGACGGTGGGCGACTTCGGGCCGCTGCGCCTGCACCTGCGGCTGTTCCGCGTCGACGGGAACCTGACCCTCGGCGCCGCCCACTTCGAGCTGCAGATCCCCGGCACGGCCGATCACCAGGTCCTCAGCTGGGAAATCGCCGAGCAGCTGGTGGCCGCGGACCTGCTGCGAGCCGGCCTGATCGACATGGCCAACCCGCCGGCACCGAGCGACCCCATCACCCCGGCGCCCTCGTTCCGCACCATCCCGGCGATGATCTACAACGGTCTGCCGCCGGAACTGGCCCAACTCATCGGCGGGCCGCTGCCGCCCGTGTCCGCGGACGTGCCCCTGCCCAACGACGGCATGGCGACGATCCTGCCCCTGGCCTGGACGCCGGCCGTGGCCGTCGGCCACCGCACCCTGACCCACACCGCGACCTACGACCAGTTCGTGCCCCGCCCGTACTGCAGCGAGGGGCCCGCCGACTGGCTGTACGTCCAGGGCGACGTGGACTTCACCGTGGCCGTGGATGTGGACGCCCTGGGCGCCTTCACCCTCGAATCCTCCTACACCGGCGAACTGTGGGTCACGCCCATCGATCCGACGACCGGCCAGGTGCTGGGCGAGCCCTTCCGGGCCCGTGTCGCGGGCAGCCAGCACGGATTCATGTCGGCTGCGGGCAGCCTGCTCATGGCCCGCGACCGCATGATGACCCGGGAGGCCGACGGACCGCAGATCACCGACACCGTGCTGCAGGTGCACGAGCGGGGCCCCGTCAAGTACCGCGGGTTCAACCGCTGCCTCGACGACGACACGCCGTGATCCGACGGCAGACCGCCGTAATGGGACAAACGCAGGCGCCGGGACAGCCCGGCGTCTGCTACAATGCGGCCATGGTCAAGCGCTGGCACAGCAGGATGTCCTGGCGGCGGGTCGCCCTGGCCGCCGGGTTGCTCGGCCTCTTCCTGTGGGGGTTCGTGCACCAGGCCGAGGTGGCGAAGCTGCCCGGGGATTTCCCCTGGGACAGGCTGGTCTATCCGGCGCTGATCGACGGCGTCACCGCGGCCTCGGCCAAGGAGGTGCGCTTCCTGGCCGAGGGACACGCGCACGGCACGCGGCTCACCGTCACACCGAACGTGGGTCCGCCGGTCGAAGCCCTCCTGGTCCCGGCGGGAACCGACGCCTACCTGGCCGTGACCGGCCTCAGCGGGCTGATCTTCTGGGCCGTCTGTGCGGGAGTGTTCCTGCCCCGCTACCGCGAACCCCACGTGCCCACCTTCTTCTGGATCCTGCTGCTGTACGGCTGCGGGGTGATGATGGGCGGCGTCTACTTCCACAACGACCCGCTGGACGACGCCAGCCTCTTCGGGCTGCTGCAACTGACCTGCCTGGCGGTGCTGCCGCCGGCCTTCCTGCGCCTGACCCTCACCTTTCCCGAGCGGTCACCCCTGCTGGACCGGCACCGCTGGCTGATGCCTACCCAGTGGGTTCTGGCCGCCGCGCTCATCCTCTGGCAGGCGCAAGCCTTCTGGTCCTACTTCGGCGCACCCGGACCCGCGACCGCGGCCGGCCTCGGGCCGCCACAGGCGGCGGCCGACGTGGTGATGCTGCTGACGGTCGCCGTCGGGTTCGGGGTGCTGGTGCGCCGCGTGCGCCGCCTGGGCGACTCGCGTGCCGGCAAGCAGATCCGCTGGCTGCTGTGGGGCTTCGCCGTGGGTGCAGCGCCCTACCTGGCCCTGCGCACGCTGCCGCAGCTGTTGGGTCTGACCCCGCCCCTGCCGGTCGGTGCCGACCGGGTCCTGGAGTTGGCGGTGCCCCTGTCGTTCGGCTTCGCCGTGGTCTGGGACCAGCTCCTGGACATCGACGTCATCATCCGCCGCAGCCTGCTGTACTCGGGCCTCGCCCTTGCGCTGGTGGCGGTCCTGCTGTTGCCGACGCTGGTGTTCGCGCATCACATGGGTGGACCCGCGCCCGGTTGGCCGACGGCGTTGCTGCTGGCTGCGGGGCTGGTCGCGGGCCTGGGCTTCTTCCCCCTGCGCACCCTCCTGGGCCGGCTCATCGACCGCTTCCTGTTCGGCCTCGGCCAGGACGACGAGGCGCGCCTGCACCAACTGGAGGCACGCTTCGCCGTCCTGCGGCGGCCCGAGGAGGTGGCCCCGGAGTTGACCGCGGCGCTGCGCCACCGTTTGGACTGCACGCTTTGCGTGGTCGAAGGCGCTCCCGACCCCGTGCTCCCGGCGGACCTCGTGGGCCTGCCTGGCGCCACCGGCGACGACGAGGCCGATCACGACGGATTCCCCGCGAGCTGGCGGGAGCGCGGCTACGTCCTGGCCCGTCGGCTGCACTGTTCGGGCGAGGACGACGCCGTCGTCCTGGTGGACCGGCGCCGCTCGGGCCGACGCTACGTGCCCGAGGACCTCGCCTTCCTGAACAAGGCCACGGCTGCCGCCGAAGGCGCCTGGGAGCGCCTGCACCTGAGGTGCATCGTGGCCGAGGAGGCCGAGGCGCGGCATCGGCTCGACGAATTGAACCGGCTCAAGAGCCGCTTCCTGGCCCAGGCTGCCCACGACCTGAGGACTCCGGTGACGTCGGTCTCCTGGTCGGCGCGCAACCTCCTGGACGGGCTTGCGGGCGGCCTCACCCCGCGCCAGCGCGAGTACCTCGAATCCATCCGCGACGCGGCCGGACACCTGGACACGCTGGTGGCCAATCTCCTGCAGGCCAGCCAGCTGGAGCGCGCGGTGGTGGTGCCGTCGCTGGTCGACTTCGACCTTGCGCCGCGGGTGTCGGCGGCGGTCTCGGCGGTCCGGCCCCTGGCCGAGGGTGCGGGCGTGACCTTGGACGTCGATGCCCCGGCGGACCTGCGCCTGCACGCCGACGCCGAGAAGGTGGTCGAAGCCCTGGTCAACGTCCTGGACAACGCCATCAAGTACACGCCGCCCGGCGGCAACATCCGGGTCACCTGCCGCGCCGGCACCCCCGGCCTGGCCGCCGTGGCGGTGCGCGACCAGGGCCCCGGCCTGGCCGGTCTGACCGACCCCTTCGCCCGCTATGCCCAGGGCGCACCCAGCCCCCATTCGACGCGGCGCGGCTTCGGACTCGGCTTGTACATCGTCAAGCAGTACGTGGAAATGATGGGCGGCAGCGTCCGCGGCGAGAACGTCCCCGGCGGCGGCGCCGTGTTCACCCTGATCCTGCCGGCCGCCTCCCGGCCGGCGAAGGAGATCCCATGCGCGCCTCCGTCCTGATCGTTGACGACGACGCCGGCCTGCGCCGTGCGCTGGTGGACCGTTTCGAGTTCTGGGGGCACCGGGCCGAGGTCGCCCCCGATGGCGAGCAGGCCCTTGCCCTGGCGCGGCGCCAGGCCTTCGACATCATCATCCTGGACCTGTCCATGCCCGGTCTTGCGGGGCTGGAGGTCCTGGACAGGCTGAAGCGGGACGGCTGCGGCGCCGACGTCGTCGTGCTGACGGCCCACGGCTCGCTGGAGGCGGCGGTGGACGCGGTCAAGGGCGGCGCCGAGGACTTCCTGACCAAACCCACCGACTTCGACCTGCTGCGGCGCACGGTGGACCGCTGCCTGGACCGGCGGCGGCTCGACCACATGGCCGAGGCAGCCACCGCGGGCGCGGCGGGCCTGGTCCGGGGCGGCAACCCCGCCATGCAGAAGCTGCTGGCCATGGCCGAGCGCGCCGCCGCCGCGCCGACCACCCTGCTGATCACCGGCGAGAGCGGTACGGGCAAGCAGGTGCTGGCCGAACATATCCACGCCGTCAGCGACCGGGCCCGCGGTCCGTTCGTCTACGTCAACTGCGTGGCCATCAGCGACAGCCTCATCGAGTCCACCCTGTTCGGGCACGAGCGCGGCGCCTTCACCGGCGCCGTGGGCCGCAAGGCCGGCCGGCTGGAATTGGCGGCCGGCGGCACGGCCTTCCTGGACGAGATCGGCGACATCAGCGCCGAGCTCCAGGCCAAGCTGCTGCATTTCCTGGAGACCGGCGAGTTCGAACGGGTCGGCGGCAATCAGACGGTCAGGGTCGATTGCCGCATCGTCGCGGCCACCAACCGGGATCTGCCCGCAGCGGTGGCGGCGGGCGAGTTCCGCGAAGACCTGTACTACCGGCTGAACGTCATCGACCTGCACCTGCCGCCGCTGCGTGAGCGGCCCGAGGACATCGAACCCCTGGCGGAGGCGTTCCTGGCGCGGTTGGCCGTCGACCTCAAGCGGCCGCGCCTGAAGTTCGCGCTGGCCACGCTGACACGGCTCAAGGCGTACCACTGGCCGGGCAACGTGCGCAACCTGCGCAACGCGGTCGAACGCATGGCGGTGCTGGCGCCGGGCGACGTCCTGACGCTGGACCTGCTGCCGGTCGAGGTCAGCGCCGGACCGGACGATTCTACGCTGCAGGTGTCGGGCTTGCCCTACAAGGAGGCGGTGACGGCGTTCAAGCGGCACCTGGTGCGCCGCGCCCTGGCCGAGACCGGCGGCAACCAGACCAGGGCCGCCGACGTGCTGGGCCTGCGCCGCAGCTACCTCAACCGCCTGATCCACAGCCTCGAATCGGGAGCGGACCTGGACGAATAGCCAGCGCCCGATCCCCTGGTCCTGCCTCTTGCCCCTGGCCCGCACTCGAGTGTGCACAACTGCGCACAGGGCGCCCCGGTTCCCGGCACCCGCCGGCGGTCGGCGGCCACGGGCACGAGTTTGTCAACTCCCTCTTACACAACGGCTAACCCCTGCCCCCGGCGTGTCGCAGTCCGGCGGGCCCGGCGCTTGCGCTGGGGCAGGTGCATCCCGTGCGGCAGTACCGCCGCCGGAGCGTGGACGAAGGGGGAACATCATGCTCGCCTTGCTGATGGTGGCTGCGCTGGCGGCCGGAGCGGCCCAGGACCTCGAGATCGCGCCCGACGAGCACCTGAACGTCCGCGACCACGGCGCAGGCCGAACGATCGTGCTGGTACCGGGCCTGACCGGCTGCGCCTACGGATTCCGGCACCTGATCCCGGGCCTCACGGCGGCGGGCTGCCGCGTGATCGTCATCGAGCCGCTGGGCATCGGCGCCTCGGCCCGCCCCGCCGGCGCCGACTACAGCCTGACCGCCCAGGCCGACCGCATTGGCGCGGCCATGGACCGATTGGGGGCCGGCCCTGGCCTCGTGGTCGGGCACGGGGTGTCCGGGTCGATGGTCCTGCGCCTGGCCTACCGCCGCCCCGACCTCGTGGCAGGCGTGGTGCTGATCGAAGGCGGGCCCGACGAGAACGGCACAACCCCGACGGTGAAGAGATCCCTCGGCCTGGCCTCCCTGGCGGCCAAACTGGGCGGAGGCCGGCTGCTGCGCGACCGCTTCCAGGCGGGGCTCGAGGAGGCGTCCGGCGATCGTTCCTGGATCGACGGCCTCACGGTGAAACGGTACTTCGCGGGTGCGGCTCGTGACCTGCACGGGACGATCGCCGCCCTGCGGGCCATGGCCGACGCCAGCGAGCCCGAGTCCCTGCGGGCGAATCTCGACCGCATCAGCTGCGGCGTCACGCTGCTGCTCGGAGCGGCCCCCCATGAGGGCTCGCCGCCGCCCGCGGACGTCGCACTGCTCGACGCGCAACTCGCCGACTTCCGCAGCCAATCCTTTGCCGGGGCCGGGCACTACCTCTTCGAGGAGGTCCCCGACGCCGTCACCGCGGCGATCCTGGCCGCCGCTCAACGCCCCCAGGTCGCCGGTCTGCCCGGGATCGCCCAAAGGAGCACCCCATGAAATCGCTCGTGACCGGCGCCGCCGGCTTCGTCGGCAGCCATCTCGTGGAACAGTTGTTGGAGCGGGGCGACGAGGTCGTCGCCGTCGAGCGCGAGGGCGCATCGCGGGGCTGGCTGCGGGGCCTGGACGTCGATTTCCACGACTGCGGTTTGCACAGTCCCCAACGGCTGCGGTCGGCGATGCGCGGCGTGCGGGTGGTCTATCACCTGGCTGCCCTTACCGAGGCCCGACGGCCGAGGGACTGCTATGCCGTCAACACCGTCGGCACCGCCAACGTGGTGCAGGCCGCGGCCGACAGCGCCGGGGCGCCGCCGCGGATCGTGTTCATGTCCTCGTTGGCCGCGGTCGGTCCAGCCCGCCCGGGCCAGCTGTTGGACGGCGATTCGATTCCCATGCCCCTGTCCCACTACGGGCGTTCCAAGCTGCAGGCCGAAGCGATCCTGCACGTCTACGCCGACCGTGTGCCTGCGGTCATCTGCCGGTTCCCGGCCGTCTACGGACCGCGCGACCGTGCCGTCCTGAAGCTCTTCCAGATGGTGTCGCACGGCGTTGCCTTCACCGTAGGCCCCTGGCACCGGAAGGTCAGCCTTGTCTACGTGATGGACGCCGTCGCCGGGCTCGTCAATGCCGGTGAATCGCCCCACGCCCCGGGGCGCACCTACTGCATCGCGCACCCGACCCCGGCCACCTGGGGCGAGTTCGTGACCGCCGTGGCCCTGGTCCTGGACCGCAACCCCCGTCGGTTCGCCTTGTCGATGGGCGCGGCCCGCGCCGTCGCCGTGGCTGCCGAAGCCGTGGGCCTGATGCGCCGGCGCGCCGCGATCCTGAACCGCGACCGCGTGCGCGAACTGGCCCAGGCCAACTGGGTATGCGACGTCGCGGCAGCCATGGGCGAACTCAGCTACGACCCGCGCTATCCGCTGCTCTCAGGTGTCGGTCGTACCGCCGACTGGCTCAGGAGGGAGCAATGGCTCTGATCAACGACCACGCCGTGGTGTTGCGGCTGTTCGCCATCCACCGGGTGGCGGTGGCCGGCGTCTGCCTCGCCGCCCTGGCCACGCGGCCGCTCGCCGCGGCATCCCTCGTCACGGCCAACCTCGCTGCGGCACTGGTCCTTGCACGCCTCGCGCGCCCGTTGCCCGACGAACGGCGCTGCGCCTGGCGCCTGGTCCTGCCGTACGCTTTCTGGATCGCCTGCTGGATCGAGGTTGGCTGGTTGTACGGCCTGCTGGGCAGGATCCCGCATGATCCCGGCATCGCCGCGGCCGACCTGGCGGTCTTCGGCGTGCATTGGCATGTCCGCCTCGCGCAGATCCTGCCCGGCGCGGCGGCCGCCGAAGCGATGCACTTCGTCTACCTGTCGTACTACGCGCTGGTTCTGGCCCCGCCGCTGGTGCTGGCGTTGCGCGGCCGGCGCTCCGACTGCGCACGCTTCACGGCAATCGTGATGGGAACCTATCTCATGTGCTTCACCATCTACGTGCTGCTGCCGGTGCAGGGACCGAGAACATTGCTGGGAGGGGCCGGCTCGCCCGAGGAAGGCGCCATGGCCGGCTACGCCGATCTGCTGCGCCGCACGGGGGATTCCGAAGGCACGGCCTTTCCCAGCTCCCACTGCGCGGGCGCCCTGGCTGCGGCCCTGGCTGCCGGCGCCGGCGCGACGCGAGGGTTGCGTCTGGCGCTTCTGCTATGGGCGGTGCTGATCGCCCTGTCGACCGTCTACACCGGCAATCACTACGCGCTCGACTCCTTCGCCGGCATCGTCGTGGCCGTCGTCGTGAGGATGGCGCTCGTGCGTGGTCCAGGGTACGCCGACCTGCGCATGGAAAGGAGCCCATCATGAAGTTCTTCCTCGTCACCGGGGCGACCGGATTCATCGGCCGCCGACTGCTGCCGCGGCTGGTCGGCGACGACCGGGCCGTGCGGGTGATGGTGCGCGACCCGGTTGGGCTGCCGCTCCCGCTGGGTGGGCAGGTGGAGATCGTGCACGGTGGACTGGGTGATCCTGATGCGGCCGACCGCGCCATGCGCGGCGTGACCCACGTCCTGCATCTGGCCGCGCTGGCCACCGCCTGCGCCCGGGACGACACCCAGTACGATCGGCTGAACGCCGCTGCGGTGCAGGTGCTGCTGTCCGCGGCTGCGCGCCACCGCGTCACCCGTTTCGTCCATGTTTCGTCCATGGCGGCGCTGGCCCCCCTGGCCCCCACCCGTGCCGGCGGCGCCTCCCGGAGGTCGACGCCATACGCGCGGAGCAAGGTCGCCTCCGAGGACCTCGTGCATCGCTACGTGGCCGCGGGCCACGACGCCGTGATCGTCCGCCCCACGCGCGTGTACGGACCCGGCCCGTGGAATGACGCCAACGGGACGACGCGCCTGATCGCCATGTACCTGAACGGCAATCTGCGCATCCGGTTGCGGGACGGCGACGTGCGCTCCAACTACGTCCACGTGGATGATGTGGCCCGGGGCATCGAGTTGGCCGCACTTCACGGCCGCTGCGGAGCCGCCTACAACCTGGGCGGCGAGAACGCTTCCCTGCGCGGCTTTTTCGCCGCGGTAGCTGAGGTTTCCGCAGTTCGTCGGGTCATGGTGCCGATCGCACCGGGCGCCGTGTTGCCTGTGGCCGTCCTGGCCAAGGCCTGGTGCCGTCTCGGTGGCCGGACGAGCCTGACGCCCGAATGGCTGGACTATTTCCTCGAGGACCGGCCGGTGGACAGCGACATGGCCCGCGAAGACCTGGGCTACGATCCGCTGCCGTTGCGCGACGGCCTGCGTCGAACCATCGCCTGGTTGCAGGACCAGGAGAAAGGACCCTGGCATGTGCCCGTCCTTCAGCACGCCTGAGCGTCAGGTCCCGGGCCTGGACCGCTCGTCCGGACTCATCCTGGTCGCCGTCTTCACGCTGACGGTGTTCTACTACCGGCTGCGGACCGACACGATCGGCGTCACCGGCGGCGATGGGGGATTGAGCGCGATGACCGGGCCCGTGCTGTCGTTCATGCAGCACAATCTGGCCGCACTGGTCGTGCTCGGCCTGCTGCCGCTGGCAGCGGCGCGCTGGCTGTGCGGGCTTTCCCTGAGGGACGCGGGGCTGGGCCTTGGCCGTTGGCGACCGACGCTGATCTGGACGGCGATCGGGGTGCCGGTGGCCCTGCTGCTGGGCGGTCTTTCGGCCGCGGACCCGGTCATGCGGTCGGTGTACCCGCTGGAGGTCGGCCTGAAGCCGGCAATGCCCGGCTTCCTGGCGCACATGGCCGGGCAGCTCGCCTTCTACCTCGGCTGGGAACTGTTGTTTCGCGGCGTCCTGCTCGGCGGACTCACGCGCCGCTTCGGCTTCGCCGGCGCCAACACGATCCAGACCGCCCTGTCGGTGATCGCCCACTTCGGTCGGCCGCTGCCGGAGACGCTGGCGGCGATCCCGGCCGGTCTCGCCTTCGGCGGCGTGGCGCGGCGCACGGGGTCCATCTGGCCGGTGGTGATCATCCATCTCGCAGCCGGCGCGGCCCAGGACTGGTTCATTGTCGAGCTTTTCCCAATCCGCCCCGAGATTGTGATAATCTTGTCGCAATAGAATGAACGGCATTCCGCCACACTATAGTCGGCCGGTTCGCCTCCGATCGACATGGGGTACCAAGCGATGGACAACGGCTCGAAACCTTCACATGCGAACTCCGGTCGCAGACGCGCCGTGGCCTTTTGCGCGGTCTTGGTTTGGGCGATGCAGGGCGGGACAGCCGGCGGGCAATGCATCCGCTACGAGGACTACCTGCACGGCATCTGCACGGTGGACATACCTGGCGTCGCCCATGACATCGCCCTCGTCGGCGCCTATGCCTACATCGCAGCCGAGGATTTCGGTTTGCAGGTGATCGACATTGCCGCGCCAGGGAACCCGCGGATCGCCGGCAGCGTGGGCACGCCGGAGTGGGTCAGGGAAGTGGCCGTTGCGGGGGACCATGCCTTTGTCTGCTACTCGAGCTACCCGTCGACAGGCGGGGTATATGTGGTCGATATCACGAGTCCATCAAGCCCGCAGATCGTCGGTAGCCTGGCCGTCACCGGGCCGGTTCTCGGCGTGGCCGCATCTGGCACCCATGTCTTCCTCGCGGCCGGCGATGGGCTCCAGGTTGTCGACGTGGGCGATCCTGGCAGCCCCCGCCTGGTGGGCGGTTTGGTGTGCGTGGGCGAAGCCCGGGATGTCGCGGTCTCCGGCGACTATGCCTATCTCATCGATCAGTATGGCCTTGAGGTCATCGATATCACTAGTCCGGCGAGCCCGATCAGCGTGGCCAGGACCGGCGAGCCCGCGGCCCCACGCCGTGTTGCGGTCGCGGGCGGCTTCGCCTACGTCACGGATGCCCATGGTCTCCAGGTGATCGACATCAGCGACGCCGGGAGCCCCCATCGCGTGGGAAGCGTGGTGACACCGGCCGGCGCAGGAACCGTGGTCGTTGCGGGCGGACGAGCCTATGTGACAGGCAGTTCGTGCATCCAGATCATCGACGTCTCCATCCCCGAAAGTCCCACGTATCTGGACAGCGCCGACTCCTGGGCCGGCGTCAACGGCGTCGCGGTCTCCGGCACCCAAGCCTATGTGACGCTAACGGTTGAATGGATGGGCTCCGCAATCGGCCGCCTACAGGTCATTGATGTCGCCAGCGCCCAAAGTCCTCCCTTGGCGGGCCACGTAGCCACGCCGGGGTTTGCGCAGGATGTGGTCGTTTCCAACCATTACGCGTATATCGCCAACGGTTCTTCCGGCCTTCAGGTGGCTGATATCGCCGACGCCGCGAATCCCATGATCGTCGGCAGTGTTGCCACCGATGATTCCGCCATCGGTCTTGCGCTGGCCGAGCCCTATGCCTACGTCGCCGATGCCAACGGCGGGCTGAAGGCGATCGATATTGCGAATCCTTCGGCTCCCAGGATAGTGGCCTCGGGTGGTGCTCCATTCGCACAGGACGTTGCCGTCGCAGGCAGCATCGCCTACGTGGCCGGTGCCAACATACAGATGAGCGGCCTGCTCGTCCTCGATATCAGCGAACCGCTCGCTCCCCGACGCATCGGCAGCGTGGACACGCCGGGCGGCTACTGCGGCGTCGCGGTCTCGGGCAGCACCGTCTATCTGGCCGACGGGTACTTCGGGCTCCAGGTCATCGATGTCTCCAATCCCGGGAGTCCCGCGATCGTCGGGACGGTGGACACGCCCGGCAACGCCAGGGATGTCGCGTTCTCCGGCGGTTACGTGTTCCTGGCGGACGGTGAATCTGGCCTCCAGGTCGTGGATATCAAAGACGCACGGAACCCGGGAATCGTCGGCAGCCTGGCCACCTGGGACAACGCTGAAGGAATTGTCGTCAGCGGTGACATCGCCTATGTCGCGATTGACCGCGCCGGGCTGCAGGTGATTGACATTTCCGATCCCCGGAATCCCCGGGCCGTGGGAGACGCGGGAGTCGAGGGCTACTCCCTTGGGCTCGCCGTGTCCGGTGCAAACGTCTTTGTCGCGGCGAACGGCCTGCAGATCCTGCCGGGGCAATGCAGCGATTCCAGTTCCGAGGATCCGGAGACCCCGGTTGCGGGCATCCGGTTGCTCGCCGTCTATCCGAATCCCTTCAACCCTGGCACGACGATAGCCTACGATGCCGTCGGCGGTACCCATGTCCGCCTGGCGATATTCGACATTGCCGGTCGACTGGTACGAGACCTGGTGGACGAACGACCGGCCGTGACTGGACGCTACGAATCGACCTGGAACGGCAGGGATTCACGCGGCATGACGGCAGCGGCCGGCGTCTATTTCTGCCGCCTCACCGCCGGTCCCTACAGCGAGACAAGGAGAATGGTGCTGGTAAAGTGATCCTTGCGTAGCCAGCGGCGCGCCGACGCCGGACATGGGCAGCCCCCCACGTCCGGCGCGCCGGCGGCCTGCATCAACGCTCACGTTCGCCGCTCCGGCATCCGATCCTCAGGGCGTCCGCCCGCCTGCTCGGCACGTTCCTTGAGGCCGCCGGTCTCCTCCTGCCAACGCTGCTTCGCAGTCTGCTTCGCCTTATCGGCGACCTCGCCGGCGGCTTCGGCGGCGTCCTCGACCTTCCCCTTCACGTCCTTCTTGAGCGAGTCGGCCGCGCGGCCCATCGTCTTGTTCTCCCAGGGGGAGGCCGGGGCCGCGAGGCCGCTGGCGAGGCCCAGGCCGAGGGCGACCGCGCCGACCACCAGCGGTTGCTCCTCCATCGCCGACCAGAAGCCATTCTTGACCTGGCTGCCGCGTCGCCGCGCCTGCTCGCCGACCTTGTCCTTGCCGCGACCCATCAGACCGTGTCCGGAATCGCTGGCGTCGTCGCTCCAGTCCTTGGCGACCTCCGCAGCGCCGGACAGCTTGCCCTTGGCCTTGTCCATCATGGACGGGCCGTCGGCCTGCTTGTCGTCGTGGTCGGAGTCGGAATGGGTGGCCTTCTCGATGGCCAGCCAGGCCACGCCCAGTCCCATCAGGCAGGGTCTCGTAGTCGGGGCCGGCCTGCAGGCACAGCCCGGACCGGCCGGCCAGGTACTCGGGGCGGCAGTCCACCAGCACGGGCACGATGCCCAGGGGCGGCAGCAGCGGCGCCAGCGCCTGGCCGATGTGCCCGGCGCCGAAGAGGTAGGCCCGCCGCGCGGGCGCCAGGCGTTCGTAGAAGAGGGTGACCTTGCCGCCGCAGAGCATATGCCTGTGGCCACGTCGTGGCTGCCGGGGCGGTCCTCGTCCAGAAGGTACTCGCGCAGGCTGGGCTCGCCGTCACCAGCACGGCCGTCCGGCCCTGGCGCTGCAGGTCGACGATGGTGGCGAAGATGTCGTCCATGCCGTCACTCCGGCTCCGGCCGGATGCGCCGGGACCGCCGGCGGGGGCCGCCGGCGGCGCGGGTCCGGACGGGAGGGTTGATCGTCAACTATAGTCAATCTGAAACGCCGCGGTCAATGCAAGTCCATGGGTGATAACGAGAATCAGGGGGATGGGGTGGTGGGCCGGCGGCGACCGACGCAGCGGTCGTGGCGGGCCGATGTCCCCGGGCGGCCGGGTATCATTCTTGACCTGGCATGCGCAAAATATGGTATAGTCAAGGAAACGAGCGTGTTCCGCTGCCGCAGCCCTTTCCCTTAAGGAGCGGGGACATGTTCGTATGTGCTTGGGCCACCGGGAGCCCTGAAAGGTCGATTCCTATGCGCAAGCGCCGTTGCCTGGCGTGCTTGTCATGGGCGCTGGCCGTCGTCGCCGGGTGGGCGATCGCGACCGAGCCCGCGCCGGCGGCCGCCCAATGCGCCAACTACGAGAACTACATGCACTGGATCCAGGATATCGACGCGCGCGGAGCCTCGGTCCGCGGCATCGAGGTCGCCGGCACGACGGCGTATACCGTCGCTGCGTTCGACAACTATTCGGGCCTGCTGACGGCCTATGACATCTCCAACCCGGGCAAGGCGAGCCGTCTTGGCGATCTGGCCTTGACCGGGAGCTATTGGTTCGGACGAGGTGATGTCGAAGGATCGTATCTCTTCGTGGTTTCGGACAATCCCCGGCAGATGCACACGATCGACGTTTCCGATCCGGCGCATCCCGCGGAGATCGCGGCCGTGAACCTGGTCTTCGCGCCGTTGGACATCGCGGTTTCGGGTTCGCTTGCCCTCATCGTGACCTCCATGGGCCAGCTCCATGTCTTCGACGTCTCCAATCCCAGCGCCCCGGTGTCCGTCAGCATCGTGAATGTCCCCTCTAGCGGCCGCAAAGTGGAGATCGCAGGGGACTATGCGTACGTCTATTGCGAAGACGGCGGATTGCGGATCTACAACATCGCCGATCCGGCGAATCTCCTGGCTGCCGGTAGCGTGAGCCTGTTCGACGGCCACCCCGCCCATGAGTCGTCGAGGGACTTCGCCCTGGCCGGCGACCGCATCTATGCTCCGGTCATGGAGTCGGGGAAGGTCCACATGGTCGATGTCCTGGATCCGGCGAACCCACAGCTGATCGCCAGCCTGGATCTTGCCAACGGGGGATTCATCGATGTCAGCGGTGACCTCGCCTACGTTTCGGATCCGACTGGGATGTCGGTCATCGACGTTTCGAGTCCGACGGCCCTCGAGTTCCTGGGCTGGGTCCCCTATGCCAGCTCGGGCTCCGGATGGCCGGCCGTGGACGTCGTGGCGGCCGGGTCGTTCCTCTACCTGGCCTTCGGACGAACCGGCGACAACACGCTGGACTCGGAGGTCTTCTCCCTCGGCTCACCCTGCGACCGGGGCGTCGTCGGCAGCCTGGACACGCCGGGCAGCGCCGAAGCGGTCGTCATCGACGGCAACTACGCCTATGTCGCCGACGGCCCCGGCGGGGTGCGGATCATCGACGTGACCGATCCCCTCGTCCCGGTGGAGGTCGGGTCCTACGACACTCCCGGTTACGCCACGAAGCTCGTCGTGTCGGGCGGATTCGCCTTTGTTGCCGACGGCGAACAGGGGTTGCAGATTCTCGACGTCGTCGATCCCTTGAATCCCGTCTTCAAGGGTGCGACGGGGACCGCCCACGACGCCGTTGCCCTCGATATCGCCGATTCCCTGGTCTACATCGCCGACAGCGATTCCGGTTTGACCGTAGTCAACGCGGCGGACCTCGCGGCCCCTGTCGTCATCGCCCGCGTCGACACCGGAGGCAGCACCCGGGACGTCGCCGTGGCGGGCGAGTACGCGTTTCTCGCCGACGGCTCGGGCGGGCTCCGCACGGTGAACCGGAACGTGGAGGAGCCCTCCGATCCGTGGATCATCGGCGGCGTGAAGTCCTTCAGCGTGAACGATGCCAGGGGCGTGATGGTCGACGGGACCCTGGCCTATGTCGCCGACGCGGATTCCGGACTCTACATCATCGACGTCTTCGACCCCGCGACGCCGATTCCCCTGGGCGAAGCCGCCACCCAGAGCGCGGCCAGTGACGTTTTCGTGTCCGATTCCTTCGCGTACGTCGCCGACGGCGGGTCCGGCCTGAAGCTGTTCAACGTCCAGACGCCCGCAGAGCCCTACATCGCAGCCAATCTGGCGGTGCCGTCGGTGACCAGGGGTGTTTTCGTCACCCAGTACTACACGTTCATAGCCGCCGCGGATTCGGGGCTGCAGATCGTCCCGTCGCAGTGTGCGTTCGCCGAGTACCCGACGGCGTTCTTCAATATGAGTTCCGCGACCGCCTTCAGGCCGGCCGCCATCGCCTTCTTCGACAACTCCACGGGATACATCACGGGATACGACTGGGATTTCGGCGACGGCACGGCGCACAGCACGGCGGTCAGCCCGGTCCACCTGTACGATGTCCCGGGCGACTATCTCGTGACCCTGACGGTTTCCAGCCCGACCACGTCCGACAGCATGACACGATCACTCACGATACTGACCGAGGCGCCCTACATAACGGCCGTGACGGACGTCCCGGCGGACCAGGGCGGGTTCGTCTACCTGGAGTTCCACAAGAGCTTCTACGACGACACGCTGCCGAGCGACGCCGGCCCCGACAAGGCCGCAGAGATCTACACGATCCAGCGGCAGGATGACGGACGTTGGGTTACCGTCGCGACCTCGGGCGCCTACGGGGACCAGTACTACTCGGTCCTGGCCGGTACCCAGGGCGACGGCGCGGTGGACTGGACCACCGTATTCCGGGTCATCGCGCACATGGATGAGGGGATCTGGATCGGTCCCGAGGCCAGCGGTTTCAGCGAGGACAACATCGCTCCGGCGGCCCCGACCGATCTCGCCTGGCAGGAGGACGGCATGCTGACCTGGTCGCCGGTCGCAGCCTACGATCTTGCCTACTACAAGGTCTGCACGGGGCCGAACGGATCCTTTGCGGAATCCACGCCGTTCGGCACCACCGTCGAAACCCGGATGGACCTCTCCAGCTCGACCGATAGCTGGGTATTCGTCGTCGCGGTGGACGATGCCGACCTTGAGAGTCTCCCCTCCACGCCCGTGGCCGTTTCCGGCGTGCCGGATGCCGGCAACGCGCTTCGGCTCTTTCCCGCGGTCCCCAATCCGTTCAACCCCAGCACGACCATCCGGTTCGTCCTGCCGGAGGAATGCAGGGCGCGCCTGGCGATCTACGACGTCAGCGGTCGTCTGGTCCGGGTCCTGGTTGACCGGTACATGGCGCCCGGGATCCACGGAGCGGTCTGGCTGGGAGAGGATCAGGCGGGTCGAGCCGTGGCCTCGGGGACCTATTTCGGCCGGCTGGATGCGGCGGGGAAGGTCCTGACCGGACGCATGACACTCGTAAAATGACCGTGGACCTGCGGGTCGGGGAGTAGGTCCGTGAGCCAATCCGAAGCCGGCCCCTATGTCTTCCTCAGCTACTCCAGGGGCGATCGCGAATTCGCCGGGCGGCTGGCGCAGGCCCTGCAGAACCAGGGTCTGCACGTCTGGTGGGATGCTGAGATCCCCGCGGGGGTCCATTATCCCAAGTACATCGAAGACGGCCTGAAATCCGCAGCATGCGTGGTCGTGCTCTGGTCGGCCCACAGCGCCGCCTCGCGCTGGGTGCGCAACGAGGCGGATTGGGGTGCCGAGAACGCCACGCTTGTGCCCCTGCTGATCGACGACATCGAGATCCCGTGGGAGTTCCGCAACTTCCAGACTCTCGACCTGTCGCACTGGGATGGCAAGCCCGACGACCCCGCCTTCCGGAAACTGCTGCAGGGACTGCAAGGCCGATTGGGGGCGTCCCGGGCGGTCCCCGGCGCACCGGAAGGGCCTGTCGGCGCTCCCTCTGTCCGGCAAGGGGCCTTTTCCCGAAGCCGCGACCGGAGCGCGACGGGGGTGGCCCGGAAGCGGTGGTTCGTCCCCGTCGGGCTCCTGTTGGCGGCGGCCCTGGGCATCGTGCTGTACTCCTTGTCGCCCTTGCGCCCCCCGCGGGCGCTCGAACCGGCCGAGGAGACGATCTCCTTCAAGCCCCTGACCGGCGACGGGCTGACCCATTCCTCGGCGATCTCGCCGGACGGCAAGTACCTGGCCTACACCCGCATCGAGGCGGGCAGGACCGGCCTGCGCCTCAAGCAGATCGAAACGGGAAGCGAAAGCACCCTCGTGCAGGGCGGTGCCCGCGGGATCAAGTCGCCGATCTTCTCGCCGGACGGTGTGTACGTCTTCTTCGTGATGAACGCCGGGACTCCGGAAGCCCCGGACGGGGCGGTCTCCAATCTCTACAGGATCTCCATGCTCGGGGGCGAGCCCAGGATCGTCACCAGCGGGGTGGTCGACCGCAGGTTCGACTGTTCGCCCGACGGGCGCCGACTGGTCTTCAAGAGGATCGTCGGGGATTCGACCCGGATCATGGTCGTCGGTACCGACGGAACGGGGGAGCGGCAGATCGCGGCCGGGCGGCACGAGCAATCGATGCGCCACTGTATTGCCTGGTCGGCTGACGGCGCCGAGGTTCTCACGGCCAGGCGCGACTCGATCTCGGGGTTCCTCGATCTGATCGCCTTGCCCGTTGCCGGCGGTACTCCGCGGATCGTGGGAGGGGACCCGTGGCAGACCGTCCTGGACATCCGCCCCCTGGTGGACGGATCCGGGCTGCTCGTCCTGGGCAAGCCGGTGCCGGCGGTCGGCTTGAACATCAACCTGTGGCTGCTGCGGACGGGTGCGGAGAATTTCACGGCGCTGACCAACGACGTGACGATGTACTACCAGGTCACCTCCGACAGGTCGTGCCGCAACCTGGCTCTCAACTACTACGGCGCCAAGAGGACGCTGCGGATCATCGAGATGGGGCCTGGGGGGCGCGTCCGGGACATCTCGACCGACCTGGTCGCCAACGGACGGGTGCTCTGGGCCGGGGATGACCGGTTGCTGGTCAACCAGAGCGTCGGCAGCAGGATCGGCCTTGTGCTTGTGGACGTCCGCGACGGCACGATCAGGAATGTCCCGACGGACGTCGAGTACGTCGCGGAGATGGATCTGTCCACCGATCGCCGCGTCATGGCCTTCCGCTCGTACCTGGGCGGCGGCAACGCCATCTGGCTGGCCAATGGTGACGGGAGCTCTCCCCGGAACCTGACGGAAAGCGGGGGAGACGAGATCAATCCCCAGCTCGCTCCCGACGGCCGGTGGCTCGTCTATTCCCGCCGCGACACCCCCGCGAAGCCGTGGTACATCTGGAAGAGATCCCTCGTCGACGGCTCAGCGTCGCCGCTTCTGGACACGCCAGGCACGGGGCCCAGGATCTCGCCGGACGGGACCCGTCTGGTGGCGGTGTTCAGGGATCCGACAACGGGGGGCTCCCGGCTGGCCTTGGCGTCCACGGCGGGGGGCGAACTCCAGCCGGTGACCGTGCCGGACGACCACGATCTGTTGTGCTGGAATCCCGATGGATCCGGATTCACCAGTTCGAGCAGGGCGGGGGGCCGCCTGGTGATCTGGGACCTGCCGCTCAGCGGCGGGGCGCCGAGACAACTGGCGGAGTTTCCTGCCAACCTGGAGAAGATCACGGACGCCGCGTGGAGCCCCGACGGCGGGTCCCTGGCTGTCTGCCTGGAGGTTGCGGCGTACGACGCGCTCCTGTTGCAGCGCTCGGGCGGCGCACGCTAGTTCGGCGCGCGTATCCCCGCTCCCGACGGCCGGATGAATCTCGTACGGGCGAAAGGTGTAGACCGCATGGCCATGCCCAACGGTTTGAGAATCGGGGTGACCGGTCACCGCAGGCTGGCCCATTGCGACCAGACGGCAGCAGCGGTCCGTTCCGTCCTCGCGGAGATCATCGGAGGGGATATGCGGTCGTCCGCGGCTGCTCCGGAAACGGGCGCTCCCGGCGTTCTGGTAGCCGTATCCCCGCTGGCCGAAGGTGCCGACCGGCTGGTGGCCCGGGAGATCCTTCGCCGCCCCGGCGGCCGGCTCCAGGCCGTCCTGCCCCTGCCCGCCGAGGAGTATGCCAGGGACTTCCCGACCGAGGAGTCGCGGCGGGAGTTCGCCGCGCTCCTGGGCGCCGCGGAAGAGACGTTCACCGTGGCGGACCAGGCCACCCGCGGCGAGGCCTACCGTCTCGTGGGGCGGGAAGTCGTGGACCGCTGCGATCTTCTCATCGCCATCTGGGACGGAGACCCTGCGCGGGGTAAAGGCGGCACTGCCGAGACCGTCGCCTACGCCCGCAGCAGGAACAAACCCATCTATCTGATCGACGGCGAGAGTCCGACCAGGATCACCCGGGAAGGGTTTGTTGCGGACCGGGATTCCACCGGAGGCGAGGGCCTGGCAACAGGGCCGGCTCCGCGGCCGCCCTCGGCCCCGCTCGACGGACTGAACAACCTGGGTGACCTGGACCGCGCTCTGGAGGAATGCAAGGGTTCCGGAGCCGGGGAGGACGAGGAGGGCGCGGGGCGGGCCCTGACCCGCAGGCTCCAGCAGGTCATTGCCCATTTCGGTCCCGCGTACCACGAAGCGGGCGCGCGTGCCGAGAGGGCCCAGAACACCTACCGCCAGACCTCCAAGGCCGTCTACATCCTGGCCACCCTGGCGGTGCTGATCGTGGCCGCGCAATCGATCTTCGGGCTTTCCCACTGGATCATCGCCGGGGAATTCGGCGCCATCGCAGTCATCCTGTTGATGACCAAGCTGGGCAATCGGCGGGGCTGGCACATGTTATGGCTGGAGAACCGTCTTGAGGCCGAGTGGTTGCGCCACGGCATCTTCGTGGCCTTCCTCAGCGGCCAGACCACTCCCGGGATCGACCGCCACTGGGCGTGCCGTTGGGTCGCGAGATCGGACGGGGTGGCCAAGGTCAAACAGGTCTGGAACGAGCTTCCCCACCTGGGAGCGCCCCCGGAGGCTGGCCTGGGCATCCTCAAGGCTTTCATGAGGAGTGCCTGGCTCGAGGAGCAGCGGGACTACCATGCGCGGAAGGCCGCCCACGAGGTCGCCAAGCATCACCGCATCGAGCGTGCCGGTGAACTGGCGTTCTGGCTGACGTTTGTCGCCGCCGCCCTGCATCTGGTCCCCCATTCGATCTACCACCATTTCCACCTGCCGGACAAGCCCATCATCAGGGTATTGACGATCCTGGCCATCGGCCTGCCGGCGCTGGGCGCGGCCCTGACCGGCCTGCGCGCTCATTTCGAGTACAGGAAGATCGCCGCCCGGTCGGCCATGATGGCCGAACATCTGGAGATCCTGATCGGGGACCTGGCCGGCGTCCGGACGGTCACGCAGCTGGGTGAGCTGGTGAAGGAGACCGAGACCCTGATGCTCCAGGAGAACTCGGACTGGTACTTCACCATCGGCCTGCACGAACTGGAAAAGGGGTAGCACGGCGTTATCGGGCTTCCTGCAGGAGCAGGTTGGTGTCGAAGGCCGCCCCCACGGGGCCGATGCCATCATGGCAGGGAACGCATTGACAGACAGGCCCGTTGTACGGCATCCTGATCGGCATAGGTCCCCGCACGAATCGCCCCCTCGGCAATGGAGGGATGCCATGAAACATTTTTCAGCATTGACCGGCTTCATGATGCTGGCGGCGGTACTCGCCGGCTGTGGCGAGGACGAGTGCCCGACCTGCCCCGAACCTCCGTCATCCCCTCTCCTGTATGCGACGGGCACCGTGGCGGTCGACGACGAGGTGTTAAAGGCATTCATCGAGTTCTACGATATCAACGGCACCGGCGACAGGGTGGATTCCACGTTCGTGGACGGAGAGTTCGGATACTTGTGTTTCACCGAAGAACCGGGAACGGTCGCCGGCGACGGCCGGCAGCTGATCTCCCATATCGGGTCCGACCTGTGCCCGTCAGATGTACTGTTCGAATATTATCCTGGAGAGACCACGGAATTGACCTTCTTCTGCCGCGGCGTCGAGCACAGCATGCGGCTCCACCTGCTGGACGAAACGGCTTCGAGGCCCGCCAACCTCCAGGCGACACCGGACGAGGCGACCGGCACGGTGCAAATCAGCTGGAACCCCGTCCCGGGGGCGGAATGGTATGCCCTGCGAATGCGCACGTCTACAGATCGCGCCGGTCCCTGGATGTGGGACTACTTCAGCGTGGACTCGACTTCGCTAGACGCGCCGCTTCCCATCCCCTACGGCATGATCGACTATCTCGATATCTACGTGGCGGCGGGCACCGGACCGGAAACCGTCGAGGGCCGGCCCGTGAGCAATATCTCGGGGAGGTACATCACCGGAACGATATACAGCACATCGCACGAAGCGTATCGCAACGTCCCGATCGCTCACTGATCGGGGAGTGCCGGCCCCCGCCGCGGGCGGGGGATCCCCCCTACTCGCAAGGCCAAGCCCCGCCGCCCCAATACGCGGCCCGGATGTCCACGTCCACCCCGATGATCGAGGTCGGGGTGCCGTCGACGTCCAGCTGGAAGGCGTTGCCCGTGAAGCGGCCGATCATCGTGGTCTCCGTCAGTTCGGTGATGGTCAGGATCACGCCGGGCAGGGGCACGTTCTCTTCGTCCCAGACGCTGGCCCAGGATTCGTTCGCGGTGACGAACCCGAACGACACCTTCCACTCGCCCGTGTCGCCCGGAACGGGGGAAGGCTTGTCGTCGTGGAAGCCCAGGTTGGCCGTGATGGCGGGGAAGTCGTCGCTGCCGATGTCGAACCAGAACTGGTAGAAGTAGTCGTCGAAATAGCTGACCGTGTAGGCGGCCTGCGAGCCGGAGGAGTTCCAGACGGCATCGCCGGTGATGGCGATCGTCACGGCGCAGTTGCAGGCGGCGGCATCCAGTTCGGCCTGGCCGGCCACGGTATCGATGGCGGCGAGCCGGGCCTCGATGACGGCGTTGCTCGTGCCCTCGCTCAAGGAACGGTAGAGTCCGTTCTGGTCGATGGTCCCGTAGCCCTCGATCACATCCCAGACCACCGTCGAGTCCTGCACGCCCGTGACCTTGGCGGTGAACTGCTGGGTCTCGCCGGGCTGGATGCAGGCGTACGGGGGCTCGACGCGCACCGTCGGCCGACCCAGGCGGACGGTCGCGAAGCCGACCCGCGGGGGCAGGCCCGAGGCGCGCGCGCCGTACCGCGTCAAGGATTCCACCGACACCAGGAACGGATAGGCGCTCGCCGCCTCGGGGGTGCGCAGGGGGCGCGTGCGGCCGTCGTTGGTGTCGGTGCCCAGACCGTCCTGCCAGGTGCCGTGCGCCGCGGTCCAGCGCAGGGTCGTCAGGTCCGCGTGGCGGATCGCCGTGGTGATGTCGATGTCGCTGCCGGGGTCCATCACGTAGATATCGGGGGGTGTGACGTCCACCTGGATGCGCAGGACCTCCATGGGGACGTCCTTGTGTACTTGGCGCCCGCCGAACTTGGCGGACTGGGCCGAGACCCGCAGTTGGTCCTGGCCCGCTTCCTTCGGCGTGACCTTCTGGGTTTCGACGTTGACGTCGAAGCGGCGGGAAATCGCGGCCGCCGTGCAGTACACCGGGCTGGAGATGTCGACGTTCCACTCCTCGGGGCAGAACTCGATCAACCCCGTGTCCTCGAACACCTCCGCCGCCCCCAGGCCCAGGCCCGCCACGCCGATGTCGCGCAGGGTCCCGCTGTCGAGGATCTTCGCCTTGTCGGTGGCCGACAGATAGGCGCCCAGCAGGCTCGTCACCACGCCGGAGACCGCCTGGTCGGCCGACCAGCCGGTCGAGGCCGCCCGCACCCACACGTCGCTGTAGGTGGCGACCTCGCGGGAATCCTCATTGAACTCCTGCTTGTCCACCGCGCACTCGAGCCGGACGAAATAGCTGGGCAGCAGGCCCGCGACCGCGCCGACCGAACCCTGGACCGAAGCCAGCACGGCGCCGGCGATGCCGGCCGGGACACCCAGCCCGGGCGCGATCCCCAGCCCGGCCATGGCCAGGCCGCCTTTGGAGAGGATCTGTCCGGCGTCCGATGCGGGATCCGCGCCGAACTGCGCCACGGCCGAGCGGATCATGGCCTTCGACAGCTGGTACGCCGTCGAGATCTCCCAGCGGACGCTGATGCAGGCCTTGCCGGCGGTCGCACCGGCGGCCTCAGCGGGTCCGGCGCCAAGCAGGGTCGGGCCTGTGCCCTCGTCCTCGGTGGTGTCCACGGCCGCGAACCCGTCGATCTCCAGCCGCAGCAGCGACTCCAGCGCGAACCAGCCGAAGACCCGGTCCAGCAGTTCGGTGTCCTGGTCGTCCAGGAACCCGTCCGCGCCGCCGGCCAGGTCGGTCAGGTCCCGCGGGTCGCCCGGGTCGTCCAGGTAGGCCTGGGCCACCTTCAACGGCAGCAGCAACGGCGCCAGCTCGCCCGCCGGCGTGGCCTGCAGCTCGGCGATGCTGGTGCCGGCCCAGACGGCGCGCTGCTCCAGGTGCTCGCGCATGGTGGCCACCAGGGAGGCGAAGGCGCCCGGCGCCGGCGGCAGAGCGCCGACGGTCAGGTCCTGCGGCGCGCTCTCGTCCGTGCCGTCGCCGATGCGCACCAGCAGCGCGCCGCCGTCGTTGGGCGTGACCGGGTGCAGGGGCGCCGGGAAGAACCAGCCCTCGGCGTCGTGGTCCAGGGGAAAGGAGAACGTCTCGGCCCCTTCGGTCTCGATGATCACGCGGAAGTCCTGCGCCTTGGCTTCCTCCTGGGGCGCCGGCAGGCCCGCCACGCCCACGCGGCCGAGGCTGACGGCGGTGCCGACGGCGAGCGTGGCGTCGCGGACGGTGCCGCCGGTCCGGTCCGGGGAGGCGGAATCGCTGCCGCAGCCGTGCAGCAGCAGGAGGACGAACGGCAGGGCCGAGAGCAGGAGCAGGAAGGCGCGCAAGGGGCGATTCATGGGACGTCTCCGCGGTGGGGTCATATGAGTGACGATACCGCGAGACAACATAGTGCCAACGGCGGGCCAAACGCCACGAAAACCGTTTTGTATCGGCCTGCGGCCGGGCCGCGCCCGCCTGGATCAGCGGCGGATGACCCCGGGCCCGCCGCTCTTGATCACCATTCAATGGGCACCAGGCCAGTGGAAGAAACATCCGACGAACATCGACACGCCCATCAGGAGCACGAACAGGCCGACGGCCACCAGGACGACCATCAGCCCGCTGCCCATGATGATCGGGATCACCCGGCGGATCACCTTGCGTCCCACGATGGCCAGGATGACCGGGGCGATGAACAGCCCGAAGCCGAGCCACAGCGAGGGCGTCTTGCCTTCCTGATAGGCCCCGGTCCGATCGGCCAGGTAGGTGCAGCCCACGAACCAGGCGACGAAGAAGATCACGAAGGCCATGGGCGCGCTCGTGAAGAACAAGGCACAACCGCGTCCGGCCTCCTCGCCGGCCGCGACGGTCCCGTCGACGACGACGACCTTCTGCGGCCGGCCGGAAGTCGGGGGTTCGGTCATGGGCGCGCCGCAGTGCGGGCAGGCCGACGCCCGGTCCGAAACGTTGCCGCCACAATCGGGGCAGGTACTCAGTCCCATGTCGTTCCTTCCCGGGCCGGCGCGCCCAGACGGCAAAAGCAGCAGCTTAGGCGACCGGCGCGCCGGAAACAAGACATAATGTATCCTGGCTCCGTCAGTTCCTCCGCTTGAAGCCGGTAAGCGGATCGGCGATGATTATCCGCAGCGCGCAGGACCCGGAGGAGGGACGATGCGTTCAGCGGTTCTCATGTCCTGCATCCTGGCGGTCTCCTGGTCCACCGCGTGCCCCGCGGAGACCATGACCGTGAGCGTCCCGGCGACTTCCGGCAGCCATACGATCCATCTCGGGGAGTCCCGTTACCAGGTCAGCGCGGTCTCCTACTCGGTTGCCGGTACGGCAGAGGGATCGCGGTGGGCCTGCTGGCGCTTCGACCAGCAGGAGTTCGAATGGGTCTTCAGCTACTACTTCGAAGTCCCCAAGTACATCGGCATCTACAAGACGATCGGCGCGTGCCAGCTCTGGGACGAGTGGCGGCAAGCGGCAAATGGCGGGTTCACCATCACGGGTCGTCCCGTTGAGATCACGGGAAACGACTGCGAGCCGCTGCTGGTGGATCGTGACCTGCCCCTGTCCATCAGTTTCGGGAACGATCCCGCCGTCCTGTCGGACACCTGCTGCGATTATTACACCTACCGCCTGGCGCAGGAACTGGTATCGCCGGGGCAACTCACGTTCGCGACGGCCTTCACGTTCGTGATCGAGTACGAAGCTGTCGTTCCTGCCGGGCGATCCGGCTGGGGAACGGTCAAGGCGCGGTATCGCTAGCGACCCCCGCCCGCGTCGTCCTCGGCCCGCGCCAGCTGCGCCAGTGTCCAGTTGTCGTCGGCTGCCGCCAGCACCTTGTCCAGTGCGATCCAGCGGCGGGCCACCTCGCCGAGGGCGGATTCGGGCACCGGGTCGGGCGGCTCCACCCCGGGTGCAGTGCGGTCCTCGGTGGCGCCCGCGAGCGCGTCGATGGCCTGGACCACCTCCACCGTGGTGACCGCCTCGGGGTCGCGGGCCGGCTGGTAGGCCGGAGGCTGGCCGGGCGCGCCCCGCACTTCCACCAGGACCGACGCCGCCAACAGGTCATGCAGCACGGCGTGGGCCAGGCGCGAGGGTACGCCGATGTGCTCGGCCAGCGCGGCCGCCGTCGCCGGCGGCCTGCCCGCGATAAACCGCGCCGCGCAGATCGCGGCGAGGCGCACCGCCAGCATGCGCCGCTGGCGATGGCTGGCGCCGCCGGCAGCCCGCTCCCGGGCGTAGTCGCCGGCGTTGTCCACCGCGAACGACACCTCAGCCCCCACCAGCACGATGAGCCAACTCACGTAGAGCCAGATCAGGAACAGCGGCAGCACCGCGAAACTGCCGTAGACGGCGTTGTATCGCGCGACGTTCACGACCAACTGGATGGAGCCGAACTGCACGACCTGGATGAGCGTGCCTGCCACCACGCCCGCCGCCAGTCCTGCGCGCCAACTCACCTTGGTGTTCGGCAGGGCCAGGTACACCACGGTCATGAGCAGCCAGAGGAGGACGAACGGTACCAGCTCCAGGCCCGCCAGCACGGCGCCGCTGACGGGCTCGGCCACGCCGAGCCCGGCCAGGGCGGCATCCACCCGGCCGCTGACCACCACCGAGAAGCTGCTGCTGGCCAGCAGCAGCAGGGGCCCCAGCACCGCGATGGCCAGGTAGTCGGTGATCCTGCGCAGCACGGTGCGCCCGCGATCCACGCTCCAGATGGCGTTGAACGACGCCTCGACGGTGCCGAGCAACCGCACCGCCGCCCACAGCAGCAGCGCCACGCCGACTCCGGCCACGAGTCCGCCGCGGGTGTTGTCGAGCAGGGCGCGGGAGAACCGGATCACCTGGTCGAGGGCCTCCTGTTGGCCCGCCAGTTGCCGGCGCAGGGTGTCCTCCAGGGCGGCCTCCAGGCCGAAGCTCTTCGCGATGCCGAAGGCCAGCGCCAGGGTGGGCACGACGGACATCAGGGTGTAGTAGACCAGGGCCGACGCCCGCAGTTGCAGCGAGTTGGCGGTGAATCCCCGGGCCGCCAGGACCACGATGCGCAGCAGGCGCAGCAGGAACGAGCGGCGGCCCGCCGGGGTCTGCTCGGGCAGATGCCAGATGTCGTGCTGGATGAGGCGGCGGGTGCGTTGCCAGAGGTGGCGAAGGTTCATGGCCGGTGTTCGCTTCCGGAAATGGTGGACGGCCGCGCGCCATGGCCGCCGTGCCGGCGGATCCTGTCGTTCCCACACTAGCGCGAGATCAGCGGCGCGTCCACGGAGCGGTCGGCACACGGCGACCCGGGCGGAGCTGATCCGCGTGTCGGGGGGTTGGTTCGACGGTATCTCGGGCCGTCTGAACCCGGGGCCCGCCCATGTCCGCAGGTCAACGGTAGCTGGACTTCACCGCTCCCCGGGCCTGATCCAGATTCGGAGTGCTTCCGCAGCCGGTCGCTTTTCTGATGCGGGTGTCCGTGACCTCGGTGCGCCGGCACGAGTCCGTGAGTCCGGATCATTCGCCCGCGCAGGTGATGTTCGTCGTCGAAGTCACCGTGTACGTATCGTCGGAGCGGGTTCCGACGGAATCGAACGTGAAGGCGGCGGTGCAGCCGGGCAGGACCTCGGACTCGCCTTCGCAACTGCTGGTGTAGGTGGCAGCGTCGGCCGACGACGTGCAGGTCAGCGTGAACCCTTCCTCGTCGGGATCCTCGAAGGTCTCGCCCGCCAGCGCCCGCGTCAGCGTGCGGAAGGACTGCGCGGCCGAAGTGCCCGTCGCGGCGTCGGCGCCGAGCCCCCCGCTCACGAAGAAGTCGGCGGTCGCCACCATGAACGTCGGCGCGATCGTGACGTCGCCGCTGAGGAAGACCCGGGACGAAGCCTGGCCGGCGTTCTCGAACACGGCACTGTCGGCGGGCGTCGCGTCGTTGCGGACGGGATCGCCGTCGGATCCGCAACCGGCGGCGAGGACCAGGCAGGAGGCCAGCAGGGCGGAGCGGAACTGGTTCAGCGGAAATCTCCTTGGGAAGGTGATCTGCACCTCAGGCACTAAGCAGACATGCACGCTCCGCTTTTGTCCGGAGTCAATCCCCGGGACGCGGCCCGGCGGACCGGCAGCTTGCCGGTGGGCGGTCGGGGGGAGTACACTCGGAGGGATTCGCGCGGAACGGGGCCGTGGCAGTGGAGGCGATGGGGCGGCTGAAATCCCGATTTGCCAAACACGTTGGCCGGGTCGGCAGGATTCGGCAGGTCCGAATCCCGCCGTTTGACAAGGTGGTGCGCACGTTCCAGCTTCGCGGTTTGGAGCAACCGCCACCCGGCTGCCCCCTGCCTAAGGAGATCCTCGATGCGCGCGCTCCTGTACTTCCTGTTCCTGCTCTCGGGCGCCACTGCGCTGGTCTACCAGGTCGTCTGGGTACGCCAGCAGAGTCTCGTCTTCGGGGGGACGCACCTGGCGGTCTCGACCGTGCTGGCGGTGTTCATGGGCGGGCTGGCGCTGGGGGGCTGGCTCATCGGTCGCCGGGCCGATCGCTGGCGACGTCCCCTGCTGGTGTACGGCGTGCTCGAGCTGGGCATCGCGCTGTCGGCGCTCGCCGTCTACGGGATCCTGCGCCTGTATCCGACGATCTACGTCCCCCTGGCCCGACCGGTCCAGGACGTCCCGGCCGCCCTGACCGCCCTGCGCTTCCTGCTCGCGGCGCTCGCCATGATCGTGCCGACCACCCTGATGGGCGCCACGCTGCCGGTCCTCGCGCGGTATGCCCGCGCGAGCGGCGCCGGCCTGGCCCAGCACCTCTCGTTCCTCTATGCCCTCAACACGCTCGGAGCCGTCTCCGGCGCGGTCGCCGCCGGCTTCCTGCTCCTGCCGCGGTTCGGGGCGACCCGCACGCTGCTGGTTGCCGTCGCCGTCAACATCCTGGTCGGCCTGGCGGCGCTGCTGGTCGGGCGACGGCCGGCGTCGGCCCTGGGCCGCGTCGAGACCGATGAAGAGGCGGCCGCCACCGCCCGCGCCGGGACGCCCGGCGGCAGGCTCGTGCTCGCCGGCATCGGCATCAGCGGTTTCTGCGCCCTGGGCTACGAGGTGCTCTGGACACGCGCCCTCGGCACGACCCTGGGCACGTCGACCTACGGTTTCACGGTGATGCTCGCCGCCTTCCTGACCGGCATCGGGCTGGGCAGCGAGGCCTTCGGCGGCGTCATGCGGCGCCGCGAAAGGCGTCAGGGCGCCGGCTCCCTCGTGCGCCTCTTCGCGGCCCTGCAGGCCCTGATCGGGCTCTCAGCGCTCGGCGTCACCTGGCTCCTCGGCGACCTTTCCGGCCGTGCCGCCTGGCTGATGAGCACGCTGGTCGACGCGGGCGTGCCGGAGTTCGACGCCCGCCAGATCACCAGTTTCGCGGCCGCGTTCTCCTACATGGTCGTGCCCGCGTTCCTGATGGGGGCCGCCTTCCCGCTTGCCGGCACGATCCACGTCGCCCGCCGCGGGCGCGTCTCCAGTGCCGTCGGCGAGGTCCTGGCCTGGAACACCGTCGGAGCCATCCTCGGCGCGATGGCAGCCGGCTTCCTGCTGATCCGCCTGTGGGGCATCGAACGGTCGCTGGTCGCGCTGTCGGCGCTGAACCTGGCCCTGGCCGCGGCCGTGGCCGCGGCCGCGAGCGGGCAGCGGACGCGCCGCCTGGCGGGCGCCGCCCTTGCCGCCCTGGTCCTGGCGCTGCCGGTCGTGCTGCCGGCGGACGTTCGGCTCTGGAACGTGGACCTCATCGCGATCTACCGCAACAACCAGCGCTCGGCCTTCGACAGCCCCGCGGATGTGCGCGCCGCGCTGGCCAACACGGAGATCCTCTACTTCCACGAGGGCGCGAACTCGACGATCAGCGTCATCAAGGTCAAGGGCGGCGACCAGGCCCTCCTGGTCAACGGCAAGGTCGTCGCCTCCACCATGGAGGAGGACGTGCAGTGCCAGTACCTCCTCGGACACCTGCCGATGCTCCTGCACCCCGACCCGAAGAACGTCTTCGTGCTCGGGCTCGGCACCGGCATGACGCTCGGGGCGGTTTCCCTGCACCCCGGGACGGAGAGGATCGTGCTGGCCGAGCTCGAGCCCGCCGTGGTTCCCGCGGCGCGCACCTTCGCGGAGCTGAATCACGGGGTCCTGGATGACCCCAGGCTCGAGATCGCCGCCACCGACGGACGCAACTGGCTGCTGACGACCCGCGACAGGTTCGAGGTGATCACCGCCGATCCGGTGCATCCCTGGACGCGCGGCTCGGCCTACCTCTACACCGCCGAGTACTATGCCCTGGCCGCCAGCCGCCTGCTGCCGGGCGGCGTGATGCTGCAGTGGCTCCCGATCTACGAGCTCTCGGCCACGGATCTGGCGACCGTCGTGCGCACGTTCCGCACGGCGTTCCCCCATACGCAGGTCTGGCTCACGCACTACGATGCGCACCTGGTCGGCAGTGACCGACCGCTGGGGATCGACGCCGGACTGCTCGAGGCGCGCCTGGCTCACCCGCCGCTGCGCGCGGCGCTCGCGCGGGTGGACATGGGCTCGCCTGCCGATTTCGTCAGCTTCTTCCACTTCGGCGACCGGGGCGCCGCCGCGTTCGCCTCCCTCGGCACGGTCAACACCGACGACAACCTCTACCTCGAGTTCTCGGCGCCGCGTTCGACCGGAGTGGCGAGCCGCCTGGCGGAGAACGTCGAGGCCCTGGCCCGCTTCCGCGAGAAGCCGGACTGGGACACGCCGTCACCCGAATCCGACTCCCGGAACCTGGTCGCCGGCGGCCTCTACGATCGGCTGCACGCCCTCTTCTTCAGGGCTCGATACCGGGAGCCGGAATTCGCGGCGCTGCGCGCCCGCCTGCGCGGCGTCGCTGCCGACTATGCCCCGGCCCGGGTGCTCGAGCGCATCGTCGCCAGGGACACCCAGCGGATGCCGCGACCGGTCGCGCGCACGCTGCTGCAGGTCCTCGAGGCGGACGGACGCCGGACCAGCCTCGAGATCACCTCCGTCACGATGAGCACCGGACGGGGCCGCGCCGCGCTGATGTTCGTCGACAATGCGGAGCGGACGATCTACGGCGAGACGTATCTTGCCGCCGACGAGGACCTACTCGAAGCCAGGATCCTGGCGGTCTCGACCGATGTCCTCGCGGCCCTGGAGGCCGCCGCGACGGAACTGACCGCGAAGTCGGGGAACGGGCGCCCGGGCGGATCGGCCCTGCGCGAGCGCGTCCGCCTCGTGGTCCGGGAACGCCTGGTGGCCACCTCCCGCCCCGGGGACAGCCTCCCGGCGGAAGACTGAACCGCGGAGCGGACGCGCAGGCGGCCGCCGCCGCCGCGAAGCGCCGCCACCGCCCCGGGCCGGGTCGCCCGCGGGATGACCGGCCCGCGTGCCATGCCCGGAGCGGTGATG